>DASZUH010000392.1:0-6176 GCA_035547715.1 Solirubrobacterales bacterium | reverse complement strand
TCGCTTGACCACCATAGGCGTACAAGCGACGAACGCACCGGGGCGGCATATGAGGAGGTGAGGAGGAACCGTGACCTTCCATGGGTCTTCGTCACGGAACCTGCGCGCCCGGGCCCTTCCGGCCACGGGACGGGAGGAACTCCACGCTCCCGTCACGGTCCCGAGCCCACGCCATGTTGATGGGCCGAAAAGCGCTCTATATCAGCGCTTTTCGGCCCATCAACATGGGGGTGTCACGGACTGCGGGCGTTCGTGACGGATCATGCGCGTCTCTCCCACGGGACGCACGGACCCTTGACCTCTTCCCGCAGACCCGGCCGTCCCGGCCACGGCCACAGCCCGCCAGGGTCGTGGACGGGACGGCCGCGTCCCTTTCCCCCTCGGCGCTCCGGACGCCGGCTCCCTACGCCGCCACGAACACCGGCGTCCCCAGCGGGACCCGGGCGAAGAGGAAGCGCATCGTCTCGTCGGTGGCGCGGATGCAGCCGAGGCTTTCGGCCGCGCCGACGGCGCCGGGGGTGCCGTGGATCGCGAGGCGGTCGCCGCCGATCCAGCCCGCGGGGAGTTCGTGGGTCTGGTGGCCGCTCAGGGCCAGGGCGCAACAACCGTAATAGGGGCTTTCGTGGAAGGCGACGCCGTCGGTGACCCCGTAGCGGCCGGGGGGCGTTTCGGTCCCCGGCCCGCCGACCGTCACCGACCACCGGCCGACGAGCTTGTCGCCGTAGCGCAGTTCAAGGCTGCGCCGGGCGAGGTCGGCGTGGATCGAATAGCGCGTCCAGTAGACCTCGACGCGGCGGGGGTCGCGGGGAATCCAGCCGAGCGCGCCGTCGGGCAGTTCCGGCGCCGTGATGCCGAGCCAGCCCGGCTTCGTCTCCACCACCGAATAGGAGGCGGGCGAGCCGAATTCGGTCCGGTCGCCGAGCCTGGCTATGACCGGGCCGTTCGGGGCGCTCTCGAGGTCGACCCTGGCGCCCTCGCGGATGCGGACGATCTGGAAGGCGGGACCGCGGCGCGGTCGGACGAGGAGGCTGGCGGGCTCGGCACCCGCCGGGCCCGGCGAATCGGCCGACGCGGCACTTTGCGGCGCCTTGGTCCCGACCGTGGCGTGGCCGGGCCTCGCCGGCGCGCCGCCCGCCGTCGTCCCGCCCGGCACCCGGACGCGGATGACGGTCGCGGCGGGCGCGCCCCCGCCTTCACCCGAGTCGAGCACGTGGAGGAGCAGCAGGAAGGCGCCGACCACCAGCGCGGCCGCGACCAGCGCGCCGAGGGCCGTGGAGATCCGTGCGCTCACACCGACCATGGTGGCGCAAGATCTCGTGCGGCCGCCGCGCCCCGCCACGCCGCTCCCGGAGCCGAGTGGCGCGATATCCCCGCACTTTGCGAACGTCCGTTCCCCCGTTCACGTCCGGTCCGCGCGCAACCATCGACAGCCTGATGACCGTCGTCCTCGCCATCGCCGTCCTGGCCCTCGTCGCCGCCCTCCTCTACGTCCTCCTGAGGCCGAAGGAGGAGCCGCCGGTGGCGGAGCCGATCGACGTCCGCGCCGCGGTCCAGGAAGCCACCTCCGCCGCGGTCGCCGACCTGCAGCGGATGAACGAGGAGTCGCGCAAGGTCGATGCCAAGACGGCCGAGGCGGCGTTGGAGCGGCGCGAGGCCGAATTCCGCCGGCTGACCGAGCCGATCGGCCAGAACCTGGCGCGGATCGAACGCGAGGTGGCGACGATGAGCCGCGACCGCAAGGCCGCCGACGGCGCCGTGCGCTCACTGCTCGACGAGATGAAACTCGGCCTCACCGACCTCGGCACGCAGACCGGCACGCTGGTCAAGGCGCTGCGCCAGCCGAAGACGCGCGGCGAATGGGGCGAGGTCCAACTGAAGCGCTGCGTCGAGCTGGCCGGGATGACCGAGCACGTCGACTTCGAGACGCAGACGACCCTGCACGGCGAAGACGGGATGTTGCGCCCTGACGCGATCGTGATGCTGCCGGCCGGGCGCAAGGTCGTGATCGACTCGAAAGTGCCGCTCGACGCCTACCTCGAGGTGCTCGAAGCCGAGGACGAAAGCTCCCGTCGCGGCGAGCTGATCCGTCACGCCCGCCAGGTCCGGGACCACATCTCGAAGCTCGCCTCGAAGCGCTACCAGGACCAGTTCGACAGCGGCGACACGCCCGACTTCGTGGTCTGCTTCATGCCCTCGGAGGCGGCGCTGCACGCGGCCTTCGAGGCCGAACCGACGCTCTATGACCACGCGCTCGAGCAGAAGATCCTGATCGCGACGCCGACGACGTTGGTCGGGCTGCTGCGGACGGTCGAGCTGGGCTGGCGCCAGGAGCGGATCGCGGCCGAGGCGCAGGAGATCGCCGGCGCCGCCAACGAGCTGTACGGGCGCATGGGCACGTTCCTCAAGCACCTCTCGAAGAGCGGCCGCCAGCTGTCCTCGGCGGTCAATGCGTACAACGATGCGGTCGCCTCGGCCGAGAGCCGGGTGTTGCCCTCGCTGCGGCGCTTCCAGGAGCTCGGCGCCGCGCGCGGTGAGGACGCCGAGGCGCCGAAGGCGATCGAGGGCTCGCCGCGCCGCGTGGTCGCCGCCGAGCTCGAGGAACTGGAGCGCGGCGGGGAGCGGGACGACTCGGTCGTCGAGCTGCCAACGCGCACCGGCACCGATCCGCTCTAGGATCCCCCGGCAGGCGGGAAACCTAGAGGAGGCACGACCTTGGCTGTGGACACCAGCAACCTGACCCAACTCGACGTCGAGCCCGGGACGCTCCCGGAGACGATGGCGGCCTGGGTGATCCGGCAGGAGCGCGAGGGCGAACCGAAGGACGCCTTCCGGCTCGAGCAGATCGAGGTGCCCGAGCCGGGCGCCTTCGAGGTGATCGTCCGGGTGATGGCGGCCGGGGTCAACTTCAACAACGTCTGGGCGGCGCTGGGCAAGCCGGTCTCGGTGTTCGGCTACGGCGACCACCCCGAGTACGGCCACCACATCGGCGGCTCCGACGCCTCCGGCATCGTCTGGAAGGTCGGCGAGGGCGTCACCCGCTGGAAGCCCGGCGACGAGGTCGTCATCCACTGCAACCAGGCCTCCTACGAGGACGTCGAGGTGCACGGGCTCGACCCGCTCGCCGCACCGAGCCAGCGGATCTGGGGCTACGAGACGACCTGGGGCTCGTTCGCCGAGTTCACCAAGGTGCAGGCGCAACAGCTGCTGCCGCGCCCCCAGAACATGAGCTGGGCCGAGGCCTGCTCCTACGGCCTCACCTACTTCACCGCCTACCGGATGCTGATCGACCAGTGCAAGCTGCAGCCCGGCCACAACGTGCTGATCTGGGGCGCGGCCGGCGGCCTCGGCGTCTTCGCCACGCAGCTCTGCAAGGCGGCGGGCGCCAACGCGGTCGGCGTCGTCTCCTCCGACGAGAAGGGTGAGCTGGTCGAGCAGCTCGGCGCCGTCGGCCACATCAACCGCTCCGAATTCGGCGAGATGATGCGGACCGACGCCAACCTCACCGACCCGGCGGCCGACAAGGAGCGCTTCCGCGCCTCGCGCGGCTTCGCCGGCCGGGTCAAGGAGATCCTCGGCGACTCCCCCGACATCGTCTTCGAGCACGTCGGCCGGGCCACCTTCCCGACCTCCGTCTACACCGTGAAGCCGTTCGGCAAGGTGGTCATCTGCGGCGCCACCTCCGGCTTCCAGCTCGACTTCGACGTCCGCTACCTGTGGATGCGCCAGAAGCAGATCATCGGCTCGCACTTCGCCAACGCGTACGAGTGCATGCGGGCGAATCAGCTGATGGCCGAGGGCAAGATCCGCCCCGTCCTCTGGCAGACGATGGGATTCGACGGCGTCCCCGACGCCCACCAACTGATGCACGAAAACAAGCACCTCGGAAAGATCGCCGTCCTGGTCGGCGCCGAGTCCGAGGACGCGGGCAAGACCGAGGACGGCCCCGGCGCGATCCGGGCCGAGGTCGGGGCGTAAAGGCGCCCGCGACGACGATGCGAAAGGATTAGGCGATGCTCTACGTCTGCAAGCTCTCCTGGCATATCTCCCCGCTGCGCGGCACGCGCTGGCTCGAGCTCTGGGAGCCGGCCGTGGAGAAGTGCACCGCCTACGGCGCCAAGAGCTGGTCGCTGACCCGGGCCGACGAGGACACCCTCGCCTACGAGCAGACGATGGTCTGGGAGGACAAGGCCGACTTCGAACGGTATTGGTACTCGCCGGAGATCGCCGCGGCCCGCGAATCCGTCGTCAACTGGTACGACATCCCCCTGCTGCCGACCTGGCACACGCTGATCGCCGCCCAGTCGGTCGGCGCCACCACCGTCGTCTGAGCGCCGCCACCGCCCGAGGCGCCCGACCGGCGCCCGCCTCAGCGCCCGAGCGGGGCGCGGGCGAAGAACGAGGCCAGCCGGTGCGGCTGGAAGTTCGACGGGTCCCCGTGCTCGCCGGTCGTTTCGACCAGCGTCACCCTGGCGCCCCGCCTGCGCATCCAGCGCGCGCAGGCTTCGGCGTTTTCGCCGATCGGCACCGAGGTGTCTTCCGGCGAGGCGAACATGATCACCGGAAGGTCCTTGACGTCCTTCGCCTTCACCGGGCTGATCTTCGCCGGCGGCGGGCCCGGCCCCCAGACGGCTTCGATCTGCTCGCGACCGTTGTTGATGTTCCACAGGTTGCGGGCGTTGCAGACCGGGAAGATCCCCGCCCAGGCGACCGGGTGCAGGCGATCGATCAGCTCCACCCCACCGATCCCGCCCATCGACTGGGCGAGGATGTAGACGTATTTGTAGCCGGTGCGTTCGGCCAGTCGCACCGAGTCCTCGACGCTCCTGGGGCTCCCCCAGTTGTTCTCACCGCCGCCGTTGCTGGCGGCGACCGCGAAGCCGTGGCCGAGGAGCGCCCGCACCGTCGGCGCCAGCTGTTCTTCTTCGAGCACGTCGGCCTGGCTGCCCGAGCCGTGGACGTAGAGCACGAGGCGGTTGGTCGGCTTGTCGGGACGGAGGACGAGGGCCGGCGTGCCGTTGACCGACGAGTAACCGGTCGGCACCGGCCGGGGACGGGGCTTCGCGCTCGAGCAGGCGAGCCCGGCCACCGCCGAGGCGAGCAGCAGGAAGGCGACCAGCGGGACGAAGGCGCCGCGGCGCGACAAGGGGCGGCGCGACAAGGGGCTCAGCCCCGCTCCAGCGGCGCCATCGTCAATCCGGCCGCGTCGAGCAGCTCCCAGTAGTGCTCGGCGGGCTCGCGCGGCCCGCTCCAGACGATCGCCTGGCCGGTGTTGTGGATCTGCTCGGCGATCCGGTGACCCTGCTCGAGGCTGACCCCGGGCAGCACCCGCGACAGCGTCTCGGCGACGTGGTCGAAGGTGTTGTGGTTGTCGTTGCGGACGATCACGCGCCAATCTCCACCCAGACCTGAATCGGGACCTGCGTCGCGGGGTTTCTCGATGGTCGCGGCAGACACGTCCGCGATTATGCACCTGAACAGAGGATGAGCAGGCCCAAGGACAGCCACTTCCCCTACATGCCGGGGATCGACGCGATGCGGGCGGTGGCCGTGCTCGCCGTCTTCGGCTACCACGCCGGCCTCGACTGGATGCCCGGCGGCTTTCTCGGCGTCGACGTCTTCTTCGTCATCAGCGGCTACCTGATCACCTCGCTCCTGCTGCGCGAGTTCCGCGGCACCGGCCACATCGAGCTGACCCGCTTCTGGATCCGCCGCGCCCGCCGGCTCCTCCCCGCGGTCGGCGTGCTGATCGCGGTGGCGATGATCGTCTCGGCGATCGCCGACCCGGGCAAGATCGACCAGACCCGCGGCGACGCGCTCGCCTCGCTCTTCTACTTCGCCAACTGGCACTTCATCTTCGAGCACACCTCCTACTTCGAACAGTTCGGCCGGCCGAGCCTCTTCACCCACCTCTGGTCGCTCTCCGTGGAGGAGCAGTTCTACCTCTTCTGGCCGCTGGCCTTCGCCGCCGGGATGAAGCTCTTCGGTCGCGGCCGGCTCCTGCTCGGGGTGCTCGCGGGCGCCGTCGCCTCGGTCGCCCTCGCCTGGATCCTCTTCGACCCCGGCCACGACGCCTCGCGCGTCTACTACGGCACCGACACCCACGCCGTCGGCCTGCTCGCGGGCGTCGCCCTGGCGCTGGTCTGGAGCCCGGTCGAGCTGCGCGCCCACAAGTCCTT
>DASZUH010000391.1:0-5277 GCA_035547715.1 Solirubrobacterales bacterium | reverse complement strand
CAGATCCACAAGCTGGCCGAGTTCCTCAACTCCGACTCGCTGACCGCGCAGGGGTACTTCGAGTTCGAGGACTTCGCCGGCCACCTGCCGACCCGGCGCGAGCGCGAGTTCCAGGGCTGGCTGCAGATCGCCCAGGGCTGCAACTGCCGCTGCTCGTACTGCATCGTCCCCTCGACCCGCGGCCGCGAGGTCAGTCGCGACCCGGCCGAGCTGATCGCCGAGGCCGAGGCGCTCGCCGCCGACGGCGTGCGCGAGGTGACGCTGCTGGGCCAGAACGTCAACAGCTACGGCCGCGACCTGCCGCGCGACTCGCGGATCACCTTCGCCGAGCTCCTGACCCGCGTCGACGCGGTCCCCGGGATCGACCGCATCCGCTACACGTCGCCACACCCGAAGGACATGAAGGAGGACGTGATCCGCGCCCACGCCGAGCTGCCGGCGCTCTGCGAGCAGATCCACCTGCCGCTGCAGTCGGGGTCGAGCGCGGTGCTGAAACGGATGCGCCGCACCTACGACCGCGCCCGCTACATGGACCGCGTGGCGCTGATCCGCGAGCACGTCCCCGACTGCGCGATCACCACCGACATCATCGTCGGCTTCCCCGGGGAGACCGAGCGGGACTTCGCCGAAACGCTCGAGGTGGCGGAGGAGGTCGGCTACGACGGCGCCTTCACCTTCGTCTTCAGCCCGCGCCGCGAAACCGAGGCGGCGACGATGGACGACCAACTGCCCCACCCGGTCAAGGTGGAGCGGATGGAACGGCTGGTCGAGGTGGTCCAGCGGCGCGCCGGCGAACGCGCCCAGCGCTTCGTCGGGCGGACGATGGAGGTCCTGGTCGAGGGCCCGAGCCGCACCGACCCGACCCGCCTGCGCGGCCGCACCCGCCACAACAAGGCGGTCAACTTCGAAGGCGTCGCCGCGGCCGGGGAGATGGTCGAGGTCGAGATCGAGTCGGCGACCTCGCAGACGCTCTCCGGCATCGCCGCGCGGCCGCTCTCGCCGCTCCTCTAGGCGATGGTCCTGGCCATCTTCGGGCCCACGGGCGTCGGCAAGACCGGCGTCGCGGTCGAGCTCGCGCGCCTGCTGCGCGAGCGCGGGGAGGACCCGGTCGCGGTCAACTGCGACGCGCTCCAGGTCTACGAAGGGCTCGACGTGTTGACCGGGGCCGCGACCGCGGCGGAGCGGGCGGTGCTGCCGCACGAGCTGCTCGGCATCGTCCCGATCACCGCCGACTTCTCGATCCACGAGTACATGCCGCTCGCCCACCGGGCGATCGACGAGGCGCTCTCGGCCGGGCGGACGCCGATCGTCGTCGGGGGGACCGGCCTCTACCTGCGCGCCGCGCTGGCCGACCTCTCGCTGCGCAAGGTCCCGGCCTTCGACGAGGAGTCCGAGCTCTGGTCCGGGCAGACGCGCCACCCGACCCGCCTCTTCGGCCTCGACATGGACCGGGCACTGCTCTACGAGCGGATCGATGCCAGGGTCGACGCGATCGTCGCCGCCGGTGGCGCAGAGGAGGCGCGCCGCGCCGACGCGCTCGGCCCCGGCCGCACCGCCCGCAAGGCGCTCGGCCTGAACGAAATCCTCGCCGGCGACCTGGAGACGATGAAGCGCCGCTCCCGCAACTATGCCCGCCGCCAGCTCACCTGGATGCGCAAAATCCCGAACCTGACGACGATCGACCGCACCACCATGACCGACCGCGAGACCGCGATGTTGATGGGCCGAAAACTTGCCATATAGGCAAGTTTTCGGCCCATCAACATCATCGCTAGGGTGGGGCGCCGTGAGATTCGAGAAGTGGCAGGCACTGGGCAACGATTATCTGATCCTCGAGGCGACCGAGCTTCCCTGGAAGCTGACGGAGAGCCGGATCGAGTGGCTCTGCGATCCCCACTTCGGGATCGGCTCGGACGGCATCCTGCTGCTCTCGCGCAGCGAGGATCCGGAGTTCGTCGCGAACCTGCGGATCTTCAATCCCGATGGCTCGGAGGCCGAGTTGTCCGGCAATGGGGCACGCGAGGCGATCCTCTACCTGCGCCGGCACGGCTGGACCGACGCCGACGAGTTCGCGATCTCCACCGTCGCCGGACCGATCCGCCCGACGATCACCGGCGAGCTGACCTGCTCGGTCGACATGGGCCGCGCCTCGACCGCCTCCAAGGACTTCCCCTCGGGCGGTCCCGACGGCCGCGGCACGGTCCGCTCGGCGGGCCGCGAGTGGGAGTTCCAGCACGTCTCGATCGGCAACCCGCAGTGCGCGATCCTCGTCGACCCGGTCGAGCTGGCCGACCTCGACCTCGAGCTGGTCGGCCCCGAGATCGAAGGCTCGATGCTCTTCCCCAATCGCACCAACGTCAGCTTCCTCGCCGTCGACGGCAGCCACGTCCGCGCCCGCATCTTCGAGCGCGGCGTGGGGGAGACGCTCTCCTCCGGCACCGGCGCCTCCGGCGCCGCCGTCACCGCCTTCCTGAACGGCGCGCCCAGCCCGATCACGGTCGAGCTCGACGGCGGCGAGCTGACCGTGGCGATCGCCGCGGACCTCTCGGTCCGCCTCGACGGCTGGGCCGAGCCGGTCTACGCCGGGGAGACCTCGCCCGAGCTCCTCGCCGCCCTCGCCGAGCAGGACTGACCGCCCCGCCTTCCTGCCCGGGCTTCCGTTAGGTTTCCGCGCCGATGGCCATCGCCGACCCCTCCAAGCGCCTGCAGGCGATCCCGCCCTACATGTTCCAGGAACTGGAGCGGCGGATCGAAGAGAAGAAGGCCGCCGGCATCGACGTGATCAGCCTCGGCATCGGCGATCCCGACAAGCCCACCTATCCCTACATCGTCGAGGCGATGCAGAAGGCGGTCGCCGATCCGGCCACGCACCGGTACCCGTCGAACCGCGGCCGCGAGGACTTCCGCCGGGCCTTCGCCGACTTCTACGACCGTCGCTTCGGCGTCGAGATCGATCCGGCGGACGAGATCATCCCGGCGATCGGGGCCAAGGAGTGCATCTTCAACCTCTGCAACGCCTTCCTCGACCCGGGCGACGTCGCCCTGGCCTCGGATCCCGGCTACCCGGTCTACACCGGCGGGCCACTGCTGAACGGCTCGGGCTCGGTGCTGATGCCGCTGGTGCCGGAGAAGGGCTTCGCGCCGGACCTGAGCGCGATCTCGGCCGCGGACGCCGCGCGGGCGAAACTGATGTTCATCAACTTCCCCAACAACCCGACCGGCGCGGTCGTCCCGGACGGCTTCTTCGAAGAAGTGATCGACTTCGCCCGCGCCAACGAGGTCCTCGTCGTCCACGACAACGCCTACTCGGAGACGACCTACGACGGCTACGTCGCGCCGAGCTTCCTGGCGACGCCGGGGGCCAAGGAGGTCGGGGTCGAGGTCTTCTCGGTCTCCAAGGGCTACAACATGACCGGCTGGCGCTGCGCCGCGATCCTCGGCCACGCGGGCGCGATCCAGTCCTACTGGCGCCTCAAGACCAACGTCGACTCGGGGCTCTTCGAGGCGATCCAGATCGCCGGCGCGACCGCGATCTCGGGCCCGCCCGAGCCGCTCGAAGAGATGAACGCGATCTACCGGCGCCGCCGCGACCTCGTCGTCTCGGCCCTCGGCGCGATCGGCGTCGACGTCACCCCGCCGAAGGGCACGATCTACGTCTGGGCCCCGGTCCCGAGCGGCCACACCTCGACCTCCTTCTGCGAGACCGTGCTCGAAGAGGCGGCCGTCGTCGTCTCGCCCGGCTCGATGTACGGCCCCAGCGGCGAGGGCTTCTTCCGCATCTCCCTGACCACGCCCGACGACCGGATCGAAGAGGCCGTCGAGCGCATGCGCGAGCACCTCAGCTAGCTTCGCGCTCGGCCTTCTTGCGCCAGTAGCGCTCGAGGCCCGACCACTGGTAGGCGGTCGGGACGGCCTGGAACATCTCCTCGGCGACCGCGGGGGACAGCCGGGCCTTGATCCGCTCCCGCAGGTCGGCCTCGTAGGTCGCCTCGTCGGTGCCGCGGGCCAACTCGGCCTCTTCGCGGAGGCGCCGCCTGGCCTCGGCAAGGTGGGCGGCCGGGTCGTCGACCGGGCCGAAGTGGGTGAGGGCGAGTTTCTCCGGCGCCCAAGACTCGAGGATGCGGATCGACTCTTCCCAGAGCTCGACGTCGATATCCGGCGGCGGGGTCGGGGGGATGACCAGGTCGGTGGGCGGGATGCGGCAGGCGCCGACGTCGCCGACGAAGGCCGTGCCGGTCTCCTCGTGAAGGTAGGCGACGTGGTGGGAGGCGTGGCCGGGCGTGTAGGCGACGCGCATGCCGCGCACGGTCTCGCCGCCCGCGAGGCGCGTCACGTTGGCCTCCGGCACCGGCTGGATCCTGCCCCAGAGGTACTCGAGCTTGTCGCCGTAGAGGCGCTCCGCGGACGCCAGGAGCCGCGAGGGGTCGACGATGTGCGGGGCGCCGCGCTCGTGGACGTAGACCGGCAGGTCGGGCCAGCGGGCGACCATCGCCCCGGTCGCCGCGGCGTGGTCGAGGTGGATGTGGGTGAGGAGGATCGCCTCGGGCCGCTGGTCGCCGATCTTCTCCAGCAGCGTGTGCAGGGAGGACTCGGGGCCGGGGTCGACGAGCATCCCGTCGACCTCCCAGCAGCCGATCACGTGCGGACGGCCGAGGTGCTCGACATCGATTACGCGCATGGCGCGGAGACTATTGGTCGGTTCGGGGGCGTGGTTCGGGGACGCGTACTTCGGGGGCGGGGCGGCCGTCCGAGATGCGCCCGGAACGTCACAGGTTCACATCAGGCGGAGGGACGTCAGTGCACTTGTGCCCCCTATAGGCGGTACAAGTGCACGGACGTCGTGGGCGGTGATGTGGAAGTGAGACGGGACCGTGACGTCCCACGGGTCTTCGTCACGGGACCTGCGCCTTCGTGGCCGATCATGCGCTCCTTCCCGCCACGACCCGCACGTCGCCCGGCGCGCGTCACGAACCCTCCTCACTCCCCACGGACCCGGCCTTCTCGGTGGCGGCCACAACCTGCCAGGGCCGCCATCGAGAAGGCCGGGCGCAACTCGGACGGCCGCCTCCGCCGGACACCGGCTTGAAGCGTCCCGAACCCTCCCCGTCGCCTACCCGCCGACGCCCCCGGGCAGCCTGCCCTCGGCGGCGAGGAGGTCGTGGAGGCCGTGCTCCAGGTCGCGCGGTTCGTAGCCGAGCTCGCGCGTCGCCTTGTCGTGGCTCGCCCAGAAGGTGACGCCGTCGGCGGAGGAGATCAGCTCGCGCAGGTTCGGCGGCT
>DASZUH010000390.1:0-15249 GCA_035547715.1 Solirubrobacterales bacterium | reverse complement strand
CGCCGGGGACGCCTCTCGGACGGCCGCAACGGCCGCGAGCCGTCGCAAGACGCCCCGACCCACCTCGGCCGGCCGCCCCGCCGGCGAGCGCCGGCTCAGTTTCCCGCGTCGATCCAGCGGTCGGCCATCGGGGTGTGGCGCTCGATCGCGCGGGTCAGGCGCTTCGGGTCGCCGTCGATGACGGCCTCGACCAGTTCTTCGTGCACCTCGAGGTTCTCGGCGGCGTCGAAGAACTCGTCGCCGGTGACGTTTTCGAGGCCGTCGTCGACGAAGTCGAGGAGGGTCAGGTAGAGGGTCTTCAGCGGCGCGTTGGTGCCCATTTTCGCCATCCGCCGGTGGAGGTCCCAGTTGAGGCGGAGGAAGGCCTTCGGGTTGTCGGTCTGCTTGCGCATCCGCGCGACGATCCCGCGCAGCGCTTTCGCGTCGGCGGCCTTGCAGTGGGCGGCGGCTTCGCGGCAGACCAGCGGCTCCAGGGCGTTGCGGACCGCGAGGCAGTCGGTGAAGGGGGCGTCGTCGACCTTGAAGCCGAGCACCAGGTGGTTGAGGCGCACGCGCGAGGAGGGCGAGGCGACGAACATGCCGCCGCCCGGGCCGGGGCGCGCCTCGATCAGGCCGCGCGTCTCCAGCAGCCGCAGCGCCTCGTTGACCGTGGCGACCGCGTAGCCGAAGCGGTTGCGGATGTCCTCCTTGGTGCCGAGGCGCTCGCCCGCGGTCAGGCCGCTGTCGACGATCTCCTGCTCCAGCCGTCGAGAAAGCTCCTCGGCCCGCGAGATCCGGACCGGCTCAGTCGACGCCATCATCACCCTCCCTATTTCCACCTGATGATTGCATCGGTTTCCTGAGTTCGAGTCTATCGACGCGTCAGGCCCCCACGCCGACGGCGCCGACGTTGATCGATTCCAGCAGGCCGTGCTCGGAGAGGTTCTCGCTGACCAGCTCGCCGACGGCGCGGCCGGCGAAGAAGACGACGACGCGATCGCAGACCTTGGCCATCTCCTCGAGGTCGCTCGAGGTGTAGAGGACGACCTTCCGGCTCGCCGCCATCTGGGCGATGATCGCGTGCATGTCCTCCTTGGCGCCCATGTCGACGCCGCGCGAGGGGTCGTCGAGGAGGACCAGCGAGGGTTCCGCCTCGAGCCATTTGGCGAAGACGACCTTCTGCTGGTTGCCGCCCGAGAGCGAACCCGCGGGCAGGGCGGTCGAGGGCGTGACGATGTTCAGTTCGCGGCGCCAGTGCTCGGCCCGGCGGCGCATGTTCCCGCGGCGCTGGACCACGCCCATGCGCCGCAGCGGACCGCCTTTGACGCTGGCGATGTTTTCCGTGATCGAGCTGTTCAGGATCAGGCCCAGCCGTTTGCGGTCGGCCGGGACGTAGGCGACGCCGGCGGTCACCGCGGCATTCATCGTGCGCGGCCGACCCTGGCCGCCGGGGAGCGTGACGGTGCCCTCGCTCGGGCGCAGCCGGCCGAAGATGAGGTCGAGGACGGCGTGGGCGCCGGAGCCCTCGAGCCCGGCCAGACCGACGACTTCGCCGGGCTCCACGGTCAGGTCGAAGGGCTGGAGCATGCCGGTGACGGCGACGCCGTCGAGCACCAACGGCCCGGCGGCGGCCTGCGCGTCCTCGAAGGCCGAGGCGTTCTCGGCGCGCGTCTCGCGCGCGCCCTCCTCCCCCAGCATCTCCTGCACGGTCCCCTGGATCGTCATCTCCTCGCGCGGCCGGCGGGCGACGACGACGCGACCGCTGCGCAGGACCGTGATCCGGTCGGCGACGGCGAAGACGTCCTCGAGGAAGTGGGAGACGTAGACGACGGCGACGCCGCGGTCGCGCAGGCCGCGGACGACGTTCAGGAGGCGCTCGGTCTCGGCCGCCTGCAGGGCCGAGGTCGGCTCGTCGAGGACGAGGATCTTCGGCTGGTTCAAGAGCGCCCGGGCGACCTCGACCAGCTGCTGCTCGCCGAGGCGCAACTCCGCCAGTTTGCGATTGAGGTCGACGTCGAGGCCGATCGTCGCCAGCACCGGCTTCGCCTCGCGGCGCATCGCGCGGCGGTCGAGGGCGACGCCGGCGGCGAGCGGCTCGCGGCCGAGGAAGAGGTTCTGCAGCACGTCGAGGTGCGGGAAGAGGGTCAACTCCTGCGAGACGATCGCGACGCCGTGGTCGGCCGCCTCGCGGGAGTTGGCGAAGGCGACCGGCTCACCTTCCAGGGTGAGCGTCCCTTCGTCTGGTTCGGTGCCGCCGACCAGGACCTTGATCAGGGTCGACTTGCCGGCGCCGTTGGCGCCGAGCAGGGCGTGCACCTCGCCCTGGTGGATCTCGAAGTCGACGCCATCGAGAGCCTTCACACCGCCGTAGCTCTTGTGTAGGCCCTTGACCGTGTACATGGGCATCTCGATGGCGCCTTTCATCACTGTCGGTCGACTAGAACGCTTCTTCGATCGGCTTGGTTTCCGGCATGCCGTTCTTGAACAGTTCTTCGATCGCGGCTTCGTTGAATTTCGCCGGTTCGGTTTCCATTTCCTTCAGTGCGGACACGTTGGCTTTGGTGAACAACTGCAGGCCGACGTCGACGAACCCTTCCGGAATTTCGGCGCCGCGTGCCGCTTCGGTAAGCATCCGTGCGGCGGTGTAACCCTCGAGCCACCAGCTGAGCCCGCCGTTCACGCTGACCAGGCCTTCTTCGATCCCGCCGCGGGTCAGCGGCACGAGTTCCATCGTGCCCAACATGTACTTGTAGCCTTTTTCTTTCTTCAGTTTGATCAGGCTTTCACCGTCCTGGTTGCACGTCCCGGTGGCGATGTCGACGTGCGGGTGCGCGGCAAGCTCGGTGGTCCACGCTTCGGTGTTGGCCTGCGGTTCGACTTCCGAGTTGAATTTGATCACGTTCGCGTTCGGGAGCCCGGCACTCAGTGCTTCCTCGAACCCTTCGGTCCGCTGCGCGAGCACGCCGGATTCCTGGGCGACGCACTGACCGAGGATGACTTCACCGGTGAACGACTTCGGCAGCTTTTCCACTTCGATCAGTTTTTCCAACATCAGCTTCGCCCCTTCGCGGTCGTTGACACCGACGAAGGTCTGGTTCGGCGCCGCCGACACCTGATCTTTTTCGGAGGCGGGACGTTCGTTGAAGGTGAGGACGTTGGGGCCGACCTGTTCGTTGATCGTCGCCGCCGTCCGCGTCCAGAGTTCCGGCGGGAACGGTGCGAAACCGAACGCTTCCGGTTTCTTCGCGAGCATGTCGGTCGCCTGCTTCTGGGCGACTTCCGGTTCGGTGCTCGGCGGCCCGTTGATTTCGAGGCTGACGTTGCCGTCTTCGGCCGCGTAGGCTTCCGCGCCTTCTTTGAGTTCCTGGCCGAAGCTGACGCCGGTCAGGATCTCCTCCATCGCGATCGAGACGTGCTTGCCCGCTTCGACTTCGCCGCCGCCTTCGGCTTCTTCTTCGGCGGCGGCGGGTGCGGTGCCGCCTTCGTTCGTTTCTTCCGCTTCGGTGGTTTCGCCGCTGCTGGACGAGCTCGACCCGCCACCGCACGCGGCCACACCGAAGGCCAGGAGCAGCGCCAACATGATGGCGAGGGCGGTCAGGCCCTTATTGCTTTTGAACTTGGTCATGCGGTGATTCCCCTCTTCCCCCTCGTGGTCCCTTGGTTCCCGTTGGTTTGTGTTGGTGAGCTCAGACGCCCGCGCGCACGGCGCGGGCGGCACGGCGGCGGCGGATCAGCGCGTCGGAGCCGACCGCGATCACGATCACCGCACCGGTGACGAAATTCGTCCAGTTCGAGTTGATCGAGAAGAAGATCAACCCGCTGTTGATGACGGCGACGATCAGGGCGCCGATCAGGGCGCCCGGGACGGTGCCGGTGCCGCCGCTGACCGCGGTGCCGCCGATGATCGCCGCGGCGATCACCTGGAGTTCGTAGCCCGCCCCGATGGTCGGGTCGGCGCCCTGGAAGTAGGCGAGGCTGAGGACGCCGGCGAGGCCCGCGAGGCCGCCGACCAGCATCAGCGCGTAGAGGCGGATGCGGCGCGTCGGGATGCCGGAGAACTCGGCCGCCTGGTGGTTCGATCCGGTCGCCCGCACCATCGCGCCGAAGCGCGTCTTGCGGAAGACGAAGGTGAGTATCACCCCTAAGCCGAGGACGAACCAGGCGGCGGTCGGGAGGCCCAGCGTTTCACCTCCCAGCTTGCTGAAGAAGCTCGACTGCAGCGGGATGCCGGTGGCCGGTTTGCCGTCGGAGACGATCTGCACCAGCCCCCGGTACATCGAGAGCGTTCCCAGCGTGATGATGATCACCGGGATGCGGAAGATGTTGGCGAGCAGCCCGTTGACCGCCCCCATCAACACCGCCACCAGGATCGCCAGCAGGGCCGCGAGGAACGGGTCGATGTGGGCCATCCACTTCGCCGCGAGCATGATGCTGAGCGCGTAGATGCCGCCGACCGAGAGGTCGATCTCGGTCATCGCCAGCAGGTACACCATCCCGTAGGCGGTGATCGCGACGAACGAGGCCGAGCGCAGCGTGTTCAGCAGGACGGTCTTTTCGGTGAATTCGGAGTGGAAGCCGCCGATCAGGATCACCAGCGCGGCGAGCGCCAGCAGCGGCCCGAGCTCCTCGAGCGCGAGGAAGCGGCGCCAGGCGTCGCGGGCGCGGTCTTGATTTCTCGCCTCACCCGCTCCCGGCGGGGTCGGAGCGGAACTCGGCACGGCGGTCGGTTGCGGCGTGGCACTGCTCGTTTCGCTCATCTGTCCCATCCCGTTACGCGGGCTTCCCACAGTCCGCGGATTTTCACACGTAATGATTATAGGTCATAACCATTATGTGTCAAGTGGAGGCCGCCGGGGAGCGCTTCGCGCCCACCCGGCGGCGGTGCCTCAGGCGCGGACCCAGCCGCCGTCGACGACGAGCGTCTGGCCGGTGATGAAGGCGGCGTCGTCGGAGGTGAGGAAGGAGCAGGCGCCGACCAGGTCGGACGGCTCCTGGGTGCGTTTGATCGCCTGCCCGCCGGCGACGAAGTCGAACAGGCCGAGCTCCTCGTGCGGCCCCTCGATCGTCCCTTTCGAGCGGACCAGCGACGGTGCCAGGGCGTTGATCGTCACCCCTTCCTCGCCGATCTCGGCGGCGAGCGAGCGAAGGAAGCCGATCAGCCCGCCTTTGCTGGCGACGTAGTGGCTCATCCCGGGGGTGCCGGCGTGGAAGGTGGTCGAGGCGATGCAGAGGATCCGTCCCCAGCCCTGCGCGCGCATCGGCGGCAGGAACTCGTGGCAGACGTGGAACATCGAGTCGAGGTTCACCGAGAGCACCTTGCGCCAGTCCGCGAAGGTCATGTCCTTGAATTCGCAGATCGGATAGATGCCGGCGTTGTGGACGAGGATGTCGACGGTGCCGAAGCGCTCGGCGGCGGCCGCGGCGAGGGCCGCCACGTCCGCGGCCGAGGAGACGTCGCAGCGCACGGCGAGCCCCGCGGACCCCGCCGCCTCGATCAGCGCGACCGTCTCCGCCCCGTCGGCGATGTCGGCGACGACGACGTCGGCCCCGTCGGCGGCCAGCCGCTCGGCGTAGGCCTGGCCGATCCCGGCCGCGGCGCCGGTGACCACCGCGGTCCGTCCCTCGTGACTCGTGCTCATCTCTCCTCCTGGCTTGAAAGCGCGCCGCCGCGGCGGGCGCCGGTGGTTGCTGCAAGCTCCGGGCCGATCGAGTCGGGGACGAGGACGACCTTGCCGAACTGCTCCTGCGCCGCCAGCCGCTCCTGCGCCCGGGCCGTCTCCGACAGCGGCAGGGTCGAGTCGATCACGGGCGCGAAGGCGCCCGAGTCGAGCAGCTCGATCAGGTCGCGCATGTCGTCGACGCCGCCCTGCATGTGGAAGCGCAGCTCGAGCATGCGGCGGTAGATCCCGCGCAGGTCGAGCGGCACCTCCCAGCCGCCGGTGCTGCCGCTGCAGAGCATGCGGCCGGCGCGGTCGAGCAGGGCGAGGCTGTCGTTCCAGGTCTCGGCGCCGATGTTGTCGAAGACGACGTCGACGCCGCGGCCGTCGGTGGCGGCGCGGACCTGGTCGGGCCAGCTCGGGTCGCGGTAGTCGAAGGCGGCCGCGGCGCCGAGCTCGAGCGCCCGCGCGCGCTTCCATCCGGCGCCGGAGGTGACGAGGACGCGGGCGCCGAGGGCGACGCCGATCTGCACCGCGGCGGCGCCGACGCCGCTGCCGCCGGCCATCACCAGGAGCGTCTCGCCGGGGGCGACGCGGACCTGGCGGGCGAGCCCGTGGTGGGCGGTGCCGTAGGAGACGCCGAGCGTCGCCGCCGCCTCGTGGCCGACGCCGTCCGGGAGCGGCAGCAGGTTGCGGACCGGCATCGCCACGTACTCGGCGTGGGCGCCCCACCGGTGCATGCCCATCATCCGCCAGTTGCGGCAGTAGTTCTCGGCGGCGCCGGCGCGGCAGAAGTCGCAGGCGCCGCACCAGAGGAGCGGGTAGATCGCGACCCGTTCGCCGAGCCGCCGGCCGGTCACGCCGGGGCCGAGGGCGACGATCTCCCCGGCACCGTCGGCGCCGCCGACATGGGGCAGCCGGAAGCCGGGGACGCCGAAGCCGTCCTCGCGGACCTTCGTGTCGGGGCCGCGGTTGACGGTCGTCGCGTGGACGCGGACGAGCGCTTCCTCGGGACCCGGCGCCGGGGTCGGCACCTCCTCGTAGGCGAGGACCTCGGGGCCGCCGTGGGTGTGGAAGACCATCGCCTTCATCGGCGCACTCCTCGTCTGGCTCGCGGCGCTCCGCCCGCCTCAGGCGAAGATCGGCGTCGGGTCGTTGTAGAAGGCGAGCCGATCGACGAGGTCACCGTCGCGGTGCAGGATCGAGGTCGTCCGCACCGTCACCTTCTCGCCGTCCTTGCGCGTGTAGTGCACGTCGGAGACGAGGATCACGGTGTCGTCGACGTCGTAGCGGTCCTGGACCTCGTGGCTCAGCCCGCCGATCATGCTCCAGAAGCCGCCGATCGATTCGCGGATCTGGTCCTTGCCCTCGGCGGGCGGGTTGTTGTTGACGATCACCACCGCGTCGTCGGTGTGGCGGTCGACGAACTCGTCCAACCGCATCGCGTCGACGTCGGCGAAGTACTCCTCGATCCAGTCACCCATGGCTGATCCCTTTCCCATTCGTTTCCCAAGAACTGCGAAGTGTGCGTCAGTCGTCCCCTTCGCCGAGGAAGGCGAGCACGGCGGTGGTGAAGGCGTGCGGCTGCTCGATCATCACCCAGTGGCCGCTGGCGCCGAAGGCGTGGAGCTGCACGTCCGGGAGCAGGTCCATCAGCGGCAGCGAGGTCGCCGCGAAGGGGACGATCCGGTCGTGGTAGCCGTGGGCGAGCAGGACCGGCTTGTCGAGCGCGCGCAGTTCCTCGTCGGCGAGGGCCAGGTCGTCGAGCCCGCCCTGGCGCGGCTCCGGGAACATCGCCGCGAAGGCGTCGCGGACGGTCGGCTCGATGCTCGCCTCGTAGCGCATCTGGACCAGCTCGTCGGTGACGATCGACTGGTCGTAGGCGAACAGTTCGATCAGCCGGCGCATCGACTCCGGGCTCGGGTCGTAGCCCCAGACCTCGGCCAGGCCGTCGGGCAGCGGGCCGTTGACGCCCATCGTCCCCATCGCGACGACGCGGTCGATCGCGTCGGGGCGGGCGGCGGCCATCGAGAGGGCGATCGCGCCGCCCATCGAGTTGCCGATGACACTGCAGCGTTCGATCCCGAGCTCGTCGAGGAGGGCCAGCGCGTGGTCGGTCCAGAGCCGGCGGCCGTAGCGCACCGGGCCGTCGGGCTGGGTGCGGTTGAAGCCGATCTGGTCGGGCGCGATCACCCGGTAGGACTCGGCCAGCTTCGCGTAGATCGGCCGCCAGTTGCTCCAGGCCGAGACGCCCGGACCGGAGCCGTGGAGGAGCAGCAACGGCGGCCCTTCGCCGAAGTCGTGGAAGAAGGTGTCGACCCCCAACACGGTCAGGTTGCGGCCGATCGCGTCGGGGTCGAGGGTCCTGGATTCGGTCTGCGAGGTCATGTGGCCTATCTGTCTGGGTTGGTCCTGAAACTCGGCTCGACGCTACCACCTATAATGATTCGGTGTCAATTGCCGGAGGCGGTGTCGCCCGCGATCACGACCGGCGCAGCGCGCTCCTCCCGTATTCCCTATAATGATTCTGCGTTAACGGGTTTGTTTCGTAGTCCATAAACGATTACGCTCGTACCGCTCCACTAGGGAAACGGAGAGAGAGATGGCAATCGCCCACGTGGCACACGCCGAGTTGCGGGTCACCGACCTCGAGGCTTCGAGGGACTTCTTCACCAGGGTCATGGGTCTGTTCGTCAGCGACGAGGACGACGATCACGTCTTCCTGCGCGCCTGGCAGGACTGGGACCACCACACGCTGGTTCTCACCAGATCCGACGTCAGCGGGCTCGAGCACGTCGCCTGGCGGGTCGACGGCCCGGCGGCGCTGGGCGAGTTCGAGGCGCAGCTGAAGGGCCTCGGGATCGAGACCGGTTGGGTCGAGGGCGGCTCCGGGGTCAGCCTCGGCCACGGCGACGCGCTGCGCTTCGTCTCCCCGGCCGGGGTCCCGACCGAGCTCTTCTGGGAGGTCGACCGCTACGTCGAGAAGGACCCGGCGATGCGGTCGAAGCTGCCGAGCCATCCGCAGCGCTACACCGGCGCGGGCATCCACCCGCGGCGCTTCGACCACGTCAACTTCCTCGTCGACGAGCCGCAGGGCGAGCAGGAATTCTGGAGCGACCAGCTCGGCGTCCGCCACAACTACTTCATCACCGGCGACCTCGGCAACGGCGAACAGCGGCTCGCCTCCTGGCTGGCGAAGACCAACCTCTCGCACGAGATCGCCTTCATGCGCAATCGCGACCAGACCGGCTCGCTGCTCCACCACGTCGCCTACTACGTCGACACCGCCGACCAGATGGTGCGGGCGGCGACGATCCTCGCCGACGCCGACGTGAAGATCGAATGGGGCCCGGCCCAGCACGGCACCAGCGGCGCGATCTTCCTCTACTGCATCGAGCCCTCGGGCAACCGGGTCGAGGTCTGGAGCGGCGGCTTCCTCCTCTTCGCCCCGGACTGGGAGCCGATCCGTTGGGACCCGACCGTCTCGCCGCTCGGGCTCGAGCTGTGGGGATCGGACATGCCCGACACCTACCTCCGCTACGGCACCGTCCTCGGCGCGCCGACGACGGCCCCCCAGCCGGCGTGAGCGGTCGCCCGGGCGGCGGAGTCCTCGCCGCCGCCCGGGCGCTTGCGGCGGCCGGCCTGGTCGACGCCTTCGGCCACGTCTCGGCGCGCGACGGCGACGTCGCGCTGATCACCCCGGCGGTGCCGATGGCGGCCGTCTCGGCGGTCGAGGAGCTGGTCGAGCTGCCGCTCGGTGAGCTCGGCGAGCTGCCGGCGGGGGCGCCGAAAGAGGCCTGGATCCACTGGGCGATCTACCGGCGCCAGCCCGAGGTCGGCGCGATCGTCCGCGGCCAGCCCGCCTCTCCCCTGGCGCTCGCCGCGGTCGCCGACGAGCTGCCCGCGGTGCTCGGCCAGGGCGCGATCGCGGGCGCCCCGGTACCGGTCTTCCCCGACTCCCGCCTGGTCCGCGACCGCGCCCGCGCGATCGACCTCGCCGAGGCGATGGGCGAGGCGCCGTCCCTGATCATGCGCGGCAACGGCGCCCTGGCCACGGCCTCCACCCCGGGCCGCGCGATGGCCCGCCTCTACCTGCTCGAGCGCAGCGCCGACACCTGGCTCCGCGCCGCCGCCGCCGGCGATCCGCGCCCCCTGAGCGACGCCGAAGCAGAGTCCTGGGCGGCCGCCGGCGAGGAGCTGCTCGAGCGGTTGTGGCGATATCTGGAGGGGTGATCGGGGGTCGGGGGGTGGTGATCCGGGGCGATCCGGGCCGCCGCAAGCTGTCGCCCGGAGCGGAGGGGGAAAGGGACGCGGCCGTCCCGTCCACGACCCTGGCAGGTTGTGGCCGTGGCCGGGACGGCCGGGTCTGCGGGGAGAGGTCACGGGTCCGTGCGTCCCGTGGGAGAGACGCACGGGATCCGTCACGAAGGCGCAGGGTCCATGACAGGCCTCATGTTGATGGGCCGAAAACTCGCCTATATGGGGAGTTTTCGGCCCATCAACATGAGGCCTGTCATGGACCCTGCGCCTTCGTGACGGATCCCGTGCGTCTCTCCCGCGGGACGCACGGACCCGTGACCTCTCCCCGCACCCTCGGCCGTCCCGGCCACGGCCACAGCCCGCCCGGGCCGTGGACGGGACGGCCGCGTCCCTTTCCCCCTCCGCTCCGGGGCGACAGCTTGTGGCGCCGTCCGAAGAATCGACCATCCAATTCGGTGATGCAGTACCGGCTGGTACTGAATTACCGTACGGCGCGATGACCGCCCGCCGCCGACTCGTCCGCGTTCCCGCCTCCTCGGCCAATCTCGGGCCGGGCTACGACGCGATGGCGGCGGCGATGGCGATGCACCTGGAGCTGGAGGTCGAGGAGACCGGGGAGTTCTCGGTCGACACGGGCGGGTTGGCGGTGTCGACGGGACGGGAGAACCTGATCGTGCGGGCGTTCGAGAAGCTGCACCCGGCCGACGGGATCGCCTTCCGGTTGAGGAGCGAGATCCCGCTGACCCGCGGGCTCGGGTCGAGCTCCGCCGCGATCGTCGCCGGGCTCGCCGCCGCCGACCACCTCTACGAGTTGGCGCTGACGAAGGAGGAGCTGCTCGCCCACGCGACCGAGATCGAGGGCCACCCCGACAACGTCGCCGCGGCGATCTACGGCGGCTTCGTGGTGTGCGCGGCCGGGGGCGAGCCGTTCGCGGCGCGCTTCGACCCGCCCGAGGGTCTCGAGGGGATCGTCGTGATCCCGGCGGAGGAGGTCTCGACCCGGCGGGCGCGAGAGGCGATCCCGGCGGAGCTGCCGCTCGTCGACGCGGTCGCCAACGTCTCCGCTGCGGCCCTGCTCGTGCTCGGGCTGCGGAGCGCCGACCTCGACCTGGTCGGCCGCGGCCTCCAGGACCGGATCCACCAGCCGCGCCGGCGCGAGCTCTACCCGCGCTCGATGGAGATCGTCGACTCGGCCCGCGAGCTGGGCGCCGTGGGGGCGACGATCTCCGGCGCCGGCCCGACCGTCCTGGTCTGGACGACCTGGGAGGAAGCGGGCGGCGTCGCGGCGGCGCTGAAGGAGCGCGCCGAGGGCTGGGCGGAGGTCCGCCGCCTCCCCTTCGAACCGCTCGGCGTCGACGTGCCGGAGCTATAGATTGCCCGCATGCCAAACCTGCCGAAGCTGAAGCTTTCCGCCGCCGTCCTCGCTCTCGTCGCCTTCCTGGCCGTCCCGGCCGCCGCGGGGGCGACCCTCTCCTACACCAAGGGCTTCGCCAAGCCCAAGGTCTACATCGCCGAAAACAACGGCAAGGGGGCGAAGTCGATCGGCGCGGGTCGTAACTCGCACATCTCGCCCGACGGCGAAACGGTGGTCTACGAACGGGAAACCAAGCAGGGCGGCGAAATGCGGCTCTACTCGGTCGCGGTCAAGAAGAGCGAGCGCCTGCTGAACCCCTGGACCGAGGGCTTCGTCTTCGCCTGGTCGCCCGACTCGACCATGATCGCCGCCACGACCGGCGGCCTCAACGGACCGCAGACGCTGCTCGTGATCAACACCGAAACGCTGAAGCGGACGAAGATCGCGACCGGCTTCTTCAACGGCGTCAGCTTCTCCCCGACCGGCGAAGAACTCGTCTACGGCGTCTCCAGGACGAGCGACTATCCGCTGAAGAGCGACGTCTACCGGGAGAGCGTCGACGGCACCGGCAAAGTCTCCCTCAGCCACGACAAGAACTCGGCCTATCCCCTCTGGGGCCCGAAGGGGCAGATCGTCTTCGCCCGCCAGTTGGGCGCCAAGACGCGCAGGTACGGCCCGGCCAACCAGCTCTTCGTGATGAACGAAGACGGCGAACGGATCAGCCGGCTGACCCACACCAAGGTCAACCCGCTCGCCCAGGGCCTCGTGCCGCTCGCCTTCTCCCCGAACGGCGCCCGCCTGCTGACCGAGTTCGGCGGCCAGGACCAGAGCTACGGCGTCGCCGTCAGCACCGTGACCGGGTCGGAAAAGAAGCTGACCAACGATCCCGAGATGGGGTTCCAGGCGAGCGCGCTGTCGGCCGACGGCTCGACGATCCTCGGCACCACCGGCCTCTCCTTCGGCGGCAACCCGAAGCCGAAGATCGTGACCGTGCCCTGGGGCGGCGGCGCCGAAAAGGTGCTGGTAACAGGCGGTTACTCGCCCAGCTGGAGCGAATGATCAAGGGCGGGCCTCGGCCCGCCCCTATACTTCTGGGACCCGCAAACCCGTCGCGCGCCCGCTCGAAGAAGGCGCGGAACCCGGGAGGTAGATATGCCCAGTCGTGAGTCCGACGCCCACCGCGTCGAGCGTTCCCAGCCGGTCGAGCGCTACGCGTGGGACCGTCCCTATAAGCCGCTGGTCTCGCCGCCGAGCGTCGAAGAGAACGACGCCTGTGCGATCTACGCGTCCGTGCGCAAAGACGCGACGCCGAGCCACGAACCGATCGAACTGGCGATCCCGGCGCTGCAGAAGATGCTCCACCGCGCCGGCAACGTCGACGGCGAGGGGGACGGCTGCGGCCTGATGCTCGACCTGCCGCGGAAGATCTGGGCCGAGGAGGTCCGGGTCGGCGGGCACGATCCGGCGCTCACCCTCGACGACGCCTTCGCCGTCGCCCACGTCTTCATCGAGCGCTCCCAGGAACCGGAGCGGATCAAGCACGACGCCCGCGAGCTGCTCGCCGAGGGCGGCTTCCGCATCCTCGCCGAGCGCGAGGGCAAGGTCGACTCGACCGCGCTCGGCCCGACCGCGCGCGAGGAGGAGCCGATCTTCTGGCAGGTCGCCGGGCTCGTCTCCGAGGCCGAGCACCGCGACGCCGTCGTCTTCGAGCTGCTGCTCGAGCTGGAGCGGCGCCTCGGCGTCCACGTCCCGAGCTTCTCCGGCACCACCTGCGTCTACAAGGTGATGGGCGCGCCGAACGTGCTCGGCGCCTACTACCCGGACCTCACCGACCCGCGCTTCGAGACGGTCGGCGCCTTCGGCCACAACCGTTATTCGACCAACACCTGGCCGTCGTTCAAGCGGGTGCAGCCGTTCTCGGCGCTCGGCCACAACGGCGAGATCAACACGATCGAACAGCTGCGCCAGGAGGCGAAGATGCTGGCGGTCCAGATCACCCCCGGCGCGTCGGACTCGCAGGACCTGAACCTGACGATCGACACGATGGTCAGCCGCGAGGGCCTCTCGCTGGCCGAGGCGATGGAGATGGTATTGCCGCCGATCGTCCACGAGATCCGCACCCTCCCCGAGGAGCTGCGGGGCTTCTACATGTACCTGCACCAGACGATGGGGCCGTTCGCCCAGGGGCCGGTTGCGCTGATCGCCCGCCACGGCGACGAGTGCGTCTTCTCCGCCGACGCGATGGGCCTGCGCCCGCTGTGGAAGGTCGAGACCGAGTCCGACTACGTCTTCAGCTCCGAGCCGGGCGTCGTCCCGGTCCACAAGATGGTCTCCGAGCCGCAGCCGATGGCGCCGGGCGAGAAGACGATGGTGCTGATCGACCGCGCCGCGCGCGCCTCGACCCTGCACCCGCACGCGGAGATGCTACGGATCGTCAAGGACCGTTGGCTGAAGCGCAACGGGGTCGACTCGGTCGCCCCCTACGAGCGCGCGCTGGAGACCGGCGGCCCGCTCGAGGGCGCCGACGTCCCGGGCTACTCGGAAGCCGGTCCGGCCGAGCCGGTCAAGGTCGAAGACCGCATCCTGGCGGGCTTCGGCTGGCAGCGCGACGACGTCAAACTGGTCCAGCAGATGGCGTCCAACGGGGCCGAGCCGGTCGGCTCGCTGGGCTACGACGGCCCGCTCGCGGCGCTCTCGCCGGAGCGCCAGAACCTCGCCGACTACTTCAAGGAGACGGTCGCCGTCGTCACCAACCCGGCGCTCGACCGCGAACGGGAGCTCGAGCACTTCTCGACCCGCACGCTCTTCGGCCGCCGCCCGTCGTTCGACTCGGCCGCCGAGGACACGGCGACCGTCGAAACCGCCTTCCCGGTGATCCTCGGCGGGCACCACGGCCTGGCGCCGCTCTCCGACAAGACCTATCGGCGGATCGCCCGCGCCCATGACACCTACCTGCTCGAGGACCTCTGGGAGGAGTTCCGCGGCCGCGCCGCCGCGGTCGACATCTCGCTGCTCGAGTCGGAGACGACGGCGGGCGCGATCGAGCGGATCAAGCACGAGGCGGTGAAAAAGGTCCGCAACGGGGCCGAGCTCCTGATCCTCACCGACCGCACCGTCTACGACGGCGAGCGGCGCTACCTCGACCCGCACCTGGCGACCTCGGCGGTCGACCAGGCGCTGAAGCAGTTCAAGGTCGAGCGCGGCGAAGTGAACCTGCGGCGGCGCTGCGGGATCGTGCTGCGCTCGGCGGCGCTGCGCAACGTCCACGACGTGATGCTCGCGCTCGGGCTCGGCGCCAACGGCGTCTGCCCCTACGTGATGGTCGAAGTGATCTGCGTCGAGGACTATGAGAAGGACGTCTCCAACCTCTGCGCGGCGCTCACCAAAGGCATCGAGAAAGTGATCTCGACGATCGGCATCCACGAGGTGCGCGGCTACGCGCGGCAGTTCTCCTCGATCGGGGTCAAGCCCGAGCTGGCCGAGATCTTCCAGACCAAGGCCTTCGCCGCGAGCGAGAAGGGCGGCACCGGCTTCGCCGAGCTCGACGCCGACACCAACGAGCGGGCCAAGGCGCTCGCCGGCGACGACGCCGCGGCCAAACCGGCGAAGACGTTCCGCTTCTACCCGAAGGTCTACAAGTTCGCGATCGCGACGGCGAACGGCTCCGGCACCTACGAGGAGTACTCGGAGAAGGTTCGCGAGCTGGAGAAGCAGAGCCCGATCTCGATGCGCCACATCATGGCGCTGAAGGGGGACCGCGACCCGGTCGACCCGAGCGAGGTCGACGCGGGCGTCGGCCACCACGACTACCCGATCGTGATCTCGTCGATGAGCTTCGGCTCGCAGTCGGAACCGGCGTTCCGCGCCTACGCCGACGCGGCCAAGGCGACCAACATCCTCTGCATGAACGGCGAGGGTGGGGAGATCCGCGACATGTACGGCCAGTACCGCAACTGGCGCGGCCAGCAGATCGCCTCGGGGCGCTTCGGCGTCTCGGCC
>DASZUH010000389.1:0-5217 GCA_035547715.1 Solirubrobacterales bacterium | reverse complement strand
GGCCACAACCTGCCAGGGCCGCCACGAGACGCCCGGGACGCCCCTCGGACGGCCGCCCCGCCCCCGAAGCACGGCCGCCCGCCCGGAACGACCTCGGACGGCCGCCCCTCCCCGCCCTAGTAGTTCGCCGTGCGCTTGACCTTGTGGCGCTCGGCTTTGTGGGCGCCGGTGCCTTTTTTCTCCAGCGTGTCGCAGGCGTGTTCGATGTCGTTCGCGAGGCGGTCGATCTGGGCTCGGCTCAGGGTGTGCTTGACCAGGGCGCGGAGGACTTTCACCTCCTGCGCGTTCGGCGGCATCGTGTAGGCGGGCAGCATCCAGCCGCGCTCCGCCGAGAGCTGCCAGGAGACGTCGAACTCGTCGTACCCCTTGCCCGCCTTCAATTTGAAGGGGACCAGGGGCAGGTGCTCCTCGTTCTCGCCGATCAGTTCGAAATGGCCGCAGCGGTCGAGCTTCTCGACCAGGGCGTCGGCATTCGACTGCATCGCCCGCATCACGTCGCCGTAGCCCTCGCGGCCGAGGCGGACGAAGTTGAAGTACTGGGCGAGCACCATCGAGGCGCCGGTGGAGAAGTTGAGGGTGAAGGTCGCGTCGATCTCCCCGAGGTAGTTCTCGTAGAAGACCAGGTGCTCGGCGAGGTCGGATTTATCGCGGAAGACCAGCCAGCCGATGCCGGGGTAGACGAGCCCGAACTTGTGGCCGGAGACGTTGATCGAGCGGACCTGCTCGAGCCGGAAGTCCCACTCCGAGTGCGGGTAGAGGAACGGCCAGACGAAGCCGCCGCTGGCGGCATCGACGTGGATCGGCACGTCGTGCCCCTCTTCCTCCTTCAGCTTCACCAGGTGGTCGTTGATCCCCCGGATGTCGTCGGCGTGGCCGGTGAAGGTGGTGCCGAGGACGGCGGCGACGCCGATCGTGTTCTCGTCGATTTCCGGGGCGACGTCCTCCGGACCGATCGTGTACTTGCCTTTCTGCAGCGGCACCACGCGCTGTTCGACGTCGAAGTAGCGGCAGAACTTTTCCCAGACGACGTGGACGTCGCCGCCGAAGACGAGGTTCGGCTTCTCGACGCCCTTGCCTTCGGCTTCGCGCCGTTCCTTCCATTTCCACTTCAGCGAGAGCGCCCCCAGCAGGATCGCCTCGGAGGAGCCCTGGGTGCGGGCGCCGGTGGTCTCACCGGGGGCGTTGAAGAGGTCGGCGAGCATGCGGATGCAGCGCTGCTCGATCTCGGCCGAGATCGGATACTCGGCGTGATCGATGAAGTTGCGGTAGTTGTTCTCGGCGATCAGCTGCTCCGCCTCCGGCTCCATCCAGGTGGTGACGAAGGTCGCCAGGTTGCGGTTCGGGTCGCCCTCGAGCTGGAGTTCCTCTTCGACCAGGCGCTGCGAGTCGAGCGCCGACATCCCTTTCTCGGGGAAGTCCCGGTCGGGAGCGTCCTCGGTCAGGAAACGGGTCCCGTAGAAGCGGGCCTCTTCGGTGGAGCGGGAGTCTTTCGCCATGGTGCGAACCTATCGGCGCTCCCGACCCGGCGCTTGAGAATTCGCGCCTAACCCAGCCGGTAGGTGAGGTGCAGCACGCCGGCGCCCGGGACCGTGTCGACGAGCTCCACCCTGGCGGCGCCGGCGGCGAGGTGATCGAAGAGGCGCTCGCCGCCGCCGAGGAGGACCGGCACCTGGGTGACGACGATCTCGTCGAGCAGGCCCGCGGCGATCGCCTGCTGCAGGGTCGAGGCGCCACCGCCGATGGAGACGTCCTGGTCGTCGGCCGCCTCCCGCGCTTCGGCCACCGCCCTCTCGATCCCGTCGGTGATGAAGTGGAAGGCATTGCCGCCCTCGAGCTCGAAGGGTTCGCGCCGGTGGTGGGTGAGGACGTAGACCGGGCAGTGGAACGGCGGGTCGTCGCCCCACCAGCCCTTCCAGTCCTCGTCCGGCCAATCGCCGCGGATCGGGCCGAACATATTGCGGCCCATCACCACCGCGCCGAGGTTCTCCAGCGACGCCCGCATGATCTCGTCGTCGACGCCGCGCTCGCCGTCGCCGGCCTGCTCGCCGCCGCCGGCCTGGGCGTGCATCTCCTTGAACGCGGCCGTCCTGAAGGCCCACTCGTGCAGCGCCTCGCCGCCTTCGCCGAGGGGGTTCGCCTCGCTCTGGTTCGGCCCGGCCATGTAGCCGTCGAGTGAGATCGAGATCCGCGCCTTCGTCTTCGGCATCGTCGCCTACCAGCGGCCGGTGCCGCCGGGCTCCTCGTCGACGGTCAGCTCGGCCAGCGGTTCGGCCTCGAGGCGGCCGTCGGGGATCGGCTCGCCGGACCTGACCGAGAGGCCGTAGGTGCCGGCGGCGAGGCGCTCCTCGGCGCGCTCGATCTGGTCGAGCCGACGCTCGAGATCGCTTTCCTGGCCTTCGGCCAGCTCGTCTTCGTAGGTGTTCTCGTTGTTGAAGTCGCCCGCCGGCGCGTCCGCGGTGGAGTTCTCGCGGCCTTCGCCGCGGAGCCTCGCCAAAGCGGCCTCGATCCGGTCGCGCTCCGCCGTCAGCAGCTCTTTCGCGCGTGCTTCGTCCATCACCTGAGAGCCTAGCGCCGCCCCCTTGAGGTCCGAAAGGTGTAGCGCTATCCTGATTGAGCACTAACTACAGAAAGTGGACCTGCTCATGCCCTACAGACTCGTTCCCCTTGACGACGCGATCGTGTTCCCGACCGTCACCGCGACCCTGCCGATCGACGTCGGCGAGGACGAGCGCGTCTTCCTCATCCCTCGCCAGGACGGCGAGTACGGCCGCGTCGGTGTCGTCGCCGAGGTGGTCGAGCATGGCCGCTCGCGCCGCGGCGTCCCCGTCGCGACCGTGGTCGGCCTCCACCGCGGCATCGCCGGCGCCGCCACCTCCACCGACGACGACGGCACCCTGCACGTCGAGGTCCAGGAGATCCACGACGGCCGGCCCGACGACGAGCACACGCGTGAGCTCGCCCGCGAGTACCGCGCGGTGGTCGAAGAGATCCTCGAGCTGCGCGGCGACGACGGCCGCATCGCGACCTTCCTGCGCTCGATCGAGGAGCCCGGCGCGCTGGCCGACACCTCCGGCCTCGCCCCCGACATCCCCGACGAGGGCAAGCTCCGGCTGCTCGAGACGATCGACGTCACCGAGCGGCTCGAGATCGCCGTCGGCCTCCAGCGCGAGCGGCTCGCCGAGCTGCAGGTGCGCTCGAAAATCCGCGACGACGTCGAGTCGGGCGCCCAGAAGCAGCAGCGCGAGTACTTCCTGCGCAAACAGATGGAGTCGATCCGCAGGGAGCTGGGCGAGGACGAGACCGATCTGATCGGCGAGTACGAGACCAAGATCGACGAGGCCGGCATGCCCGACGAGGTCGAGGAGCAGGCCTACAAGGAGCTGCGCCGACTGGAGCGCCAGGGCGAGCAGTCGCCCGAGAGCTCGATGATCCGCAGTTACCTCGACTGGCTGATCGCCGTCCCCTGGAGCAAACGCTCCGACGACAAGCTCGACCCGAACCACACGCGTGAGGTGCTGGACGCCGACCACGCCGGGCTCGAGGACGTGAAGAAACGGATCACCCAGTTCGTCGCCGTGCGCAAGCTGCGCGAGGAGAGGAAGGACGAGATCGAGGGGGACAGCCGCGCCAACGGCACGATCCTGACCCTGGTCGGGCCTCCCGGCACCGGCAAGACCTCGATCGGCGAGTCGATCGCCCGCAGCCTGGGCCGCGAGTTCGTCCGCATCAGCCTCGGCGGCCTGCACGACGAGGCGGAGATCCGCGGCCATCGCCGCACCTACATCGGCGCCCTGCCGGGACGGATCGTCCGTGCCCTGCGCGACGCCGAGACGATGAACCCGGTGATCCTGCTTGACGAGATCGACAAGGTCGGCGCCGACTGGCGCGGCGACCCGTCGGCGGCGCTGCTCGAGGTGCTCGACCCGGCGCAGAACCACTCGTTCCGCGACCACTACCTCGACGTCGAGGTCGACCTCTCCGAGGTCGTCTTCATCGCCACCGCGAACCTGCTCGACACGATCCCGGCACCGTTGCTGGACCGGATGGAGATCATCGCCTTCGACGGCTACACGACCGAGGAGAAGCTGGCGATCGCCAAGGGCTACCTGGTGCCGCGGCAGCTGAAGCGCAACGGGCTGAAGCCGGAGGAGATCACGGTGGAGGACGACGTCCTCCGGGCGGTCATCTCCGAGTACACCCGCGAGGCGGGCGTGCGTCAGCTCGAGCGGGAGATCGGCAAGCTCCTGCGCGGCGCGGCGACGAAGATCGCCTCCGGCGAAGGGAGCGCGCCGATCGCCCTCGACATCGAGGCGGTCCGCGAGGCCCTCGGCCGGCAGAAGGTCTTCCAGGAGTCGGTGGAGCGCACGGCGATCCCGGGCGTCTCGACCGGCCTGGCGGTGACCGGCACCGGCGGCGACATCCTCTTCATCGAGGCGACCGCCATGGACGGCGACAAGGGCCTGGTCCTGACCGGACAGCTCGGCGACGTGATGAAGGAGTCGGCGCGGATCGCCCTCTCCTACGTCCGCTCGCACCGCGAGGAGCTGGGCATCCCGGCGGAGAAGTTCCAGCAGGAGTTCCACGTCCACGTGCCTGCCGGCGCGATCCCCAAGGACGGCCCCAGCGCGGGCACGGCGATGACCACGGCCCTGGTGAGCCTGCTCACCGGCCGCCCCGTCAAGCACACTGTGGGGATGACCGGAGAGGTGACCCTGCAGGGACGGGTGCTGCCGATCGGCGGACTGAAGCAGAAGGTGCTCGCCGCGCACGCGGCCGGGCTGACCGAGGTGCTGCTGCCCGAGCGCAACCGCGGCGACCTCGACGAGGTCCCGGAGGAGGTGCGCGAGCAGATGACCTTCCACCCGGTGATGAGCATCGACGAGGTGCTCGGGCTGGCGCTCGAGCCCGCGGAGGCCGGCGCCGATGTCGCCACGGTGTAATCGCTGCCAACCCGTGCCGAAGGAGCTCCGCGCCGCCGCGGGGCTCCTCGAGCGCCGCTGGACGATGGCGACGATCTACGCCGCGTCCAGCGGCGCCCACCGCTTCAACGAGTTCCGCCAGTCGCTCCCCGGGGTATCGCCGACGACGCTGTCGGAGCGGCTGGAGCAGCTCGAGGCGGCGGGGATCGTCGAACGGCGCCTGGTCGCCGGCCGTCCGCCCCACGCCGAGTACGCCCTGACCGGCCGCGGCGAGCGCCTCGCCCTGGCCGTCGCCGGC
>DASZUH010000388.1:0-5569 GCA_035547715.1 Solirubrobacterales bacterium | reverse complement strand
CCTTTAGTCGCCCAGAGGGCGACTAAAGGCGACAGGTTGCGTCCCGACCCCGGCGGAGGTGACCGAAGGCATGAGGACCCGTGACGAGTCCGGCAGAAGGGTGACGGGAGCGTGGAGTTCCTCCCGTCCCCGTGACCTCCCCGAGGGCCCCGGGCCTCGGTCGCCAGCCACGTCGCCTCCGTTAGTCGCTTGTTCCGCTATGCGGAACAAGCGACAACCGGAGGGGCCTCGGACCCCGACCGCGGGCCCCTGAAGGCCCGGAGGTGTGGTCGCCGTCACGAAGACGAATGGAACGTCACGCTTCGTCCCGTCTTCCTCGGCCATCCCGACCACGTGGTCGACCTAACCCACCCATGGCGCCGGTTAGGTCGACCGCGCCCTCCCGTGGGCGGGTCCAGGTGACGGAAGCCCGCACCTCCTCCCGTCCCTGTGACGCCTTCCCCACGGAACCCTCACGTCCCGGGCGTCTCGGGGCGGTCACAACCTGCCAGGGCCGCCACGAGACGCCCGGGACGCAACTCGGACGGCCACCACGGCCACGAAGCACGGCAGGCCCGCCAAACCCCACCTCGTCCAGCCGCCCCGCCCCTACCCCCCGCGCCGCTCGAGCGCGCGCTCGTAGGCTTCGAGCAGCACCTCGACCGAGTGCTGCCAGGAGAGGGATGGGATCCGGGCGGCGGCGATCCGGGTCATTTCCTCGCGTCGGGCCGGGTCGTCGAGGAGCTCGTCGATCAGGGCTCCCAGGGCCTCCGGGGTCGGGGCCGCGTAGGCGGCGGCGTCGCCCGCCGAGACCCGCGTCTCGGCCAGGTCGTAGGAGGCGATCGGCTTCCCCATCGCCATGTACTCGGGCACCTTGATCATCGTCGAGACGTCGTTGAGGGGGCTCGGCGGGTCGGGGGCGATGCAGAGGTCGACGGTCGAGAGGATGCGACGGATGTCCTCGTCGCCGCGCCAGCCGGCGAACTCGACCCGGTCGGCGAGGCCGTGGCTCGTCGCCAGCGCTTCCATCTCGGCCCGCACCGGGCCCTCGCCGACCAGGATCGCGCCCCAGTCATCCTCGCGGCGACGATCGAGCTCGGCGAGCGCCAGGACCGCGTGGTCGATGCCGTCCTGCGGCCCCATCATCCCGAGGTAGCCGAGCAGGAAGCGGCGCTCGCGGCGGAGGGCCGGGTCGGGCGGCAGCGGCGTGAACCGCTCGAGGTCGGGACCGTTGCGCACCACGAAGACGTTCTCCGCCTCCACCCCGCCCCGCCCCAGCGCCAGCCGGCGGTAGGACTCGTTGGTCGAGATGACGACGTCGGCGCTCCGCATCGCCCGCCGCTCGATCGCCAGCAGCGCCTTGTAGGGAAGCCCGGCGCGGCGGTAGCGGGTGCGGAACAGCTCCGGCATCAGGTCGTGGTGGTCGAAGACGAAGGCGGCCCCCGCGGCCCGCGCCGAGCGCGCCGCGAGCAGCAGGAAGTCCGGCGGGTTGGCGCTGTGGACGACGTCGGGCGGCGCGCTCGCGACCTGCTCACCGACCAGGGCGCGGATCCGCCAGACGGCCTGGGCGTACTCGCGACCGTAGTCGGCGCCACTCGCCGCGGGCCGCAGCGGGTAGCGGTGGATCACGACGCCCTCGATCGTCTCCGCCGCGGGCTCCTCCCGGTCGGCCGCCGCCGCGCAGATCACGGCGACGCTCCAGCCCGCGTCGACGAGGGCGCGACTCTGGTTCCCCACGCGCCTGTCGCCGGGGACCGGGGCGTTCTCCGAGATCAGCAGGGCGCGCCGGGGCGCGGCGCTCACTCCGCGCCTTTGCCGTGCAGCACGGTCGGCACCGTCAGAACGAGGATCTTCAGGTTCAGGACGAGCGAGCGGCGCTCGACGTAGTCGGTGTCCAGTTCGATCATCTCCTTGAAGGTGACGAGACTACGGCCGCTGACCTGCCAGAGCCCGGTCACGCCGGGACGCACGGCGAAGCGGCGAAACGCCCGTGCCGGATAGCGGTCCACCTCGTACCGGATCGGCGGGCGCGGCCCGACCAGCGACATGTCGCCACGCAGGACGTTCCAAAGCTGCGGAAGCTCGTCGATGCTGGTGCGACGGAGGAAGCCACCGATCTTGGTGATCCGCGGATCGGCCTTGAGCTTCCGCATCGGCTTCAACTCGCCGTTGGCGTAGGCCTCTTCGCGGATCATTTCTTCGACGTGGGCGCGATGGGGATCGGCGGGGACGCCGTTGCGCATGGTGCGGAACTTGGCCACCTTGAATGGCCTCAGATTGCGGCCGATCCGCTCCTGACGGAAGATCGCGGGCCCCCGCGAGTCGAGCCTGACCAGGATCGCGACGGCCAGCAGGAAGGGCGAGAGAAGCAGCAGGAGGACCGCGGCGCCGACGATGTCCAGGGCGCGCATCGCGAAGTCGGAGACCCACGGCGTCTCGGCGGGTCGGACGGCGGTCGCTTCGAGCCGGTCGGCCTCTCCCCTGGCCGTCGGCGCGGTCATGCCTGGACCACCGCCCCGGTATGGACCGCGAGCCGCTCGACGACGAAGTCCTGCTGGTCGTCGGCGAGACCCGGGAACAGCGGCAGGAGGACGAACTCCTCGGCCGCCGCCTCGGTGTGGGGCAACGGGCCCGCCTGGTTCTGGTAGCTCTGCTCGAGGTGGATCGCCATGATCCCGCGCCGCGTCGCGACGCCGTCGCGGAGCAGGGCGTCCATCAGCTCGGCGGCCGACAGATCCGCCCCCGGCAGGACCCGCACCGGGTAGGACTGCCAGGTGCGGCGGGCGTAATCGGGTTCGGACGGCGTCGCCACCGTCGGCAGCCCTCCCAGCAGCCGGTTGTAGCGCTCCGCCAGCCGGCGGCGCTCGGCCAGGATCGCCTCCAGCACCTCCAGCTGCCTCAGCCCGACGGCCGCCTGCAGGTCGGTCATCCGCGCGTTCCAGCCGCGCTCCGGGTAGTGCTCGACGACGACCTTGTCGGCCGCGTGGCGGTCGAGCGCCGACTTGTCCATCGCGTGCTGGCGCAGGCGGCGCAGGCGCTCGGCGACCAGCGGGTCGGCGACCGCGATCATGCCGCCCTCGCCGCAGGTGATCACCTTGCGCGGATGCAGCGAGAAGCAGGCGAGGTGGCCGAGGCTGCCGATCGGGCGGCCGCGGTGCTCGGCGCCGATCGCGCAGGCGGCGTCCTCGACGATCGCCAGCTCGTGCTCGGCGGCGAGCGCCTCGAAGGCGTCCATGTCGGCGGGCAGGCCGACCTGGTGCACCGGCATGATCGCCTTGGTCCGCGGCGTGATCGCCCGCTCGGTCGCGGCCGGGTCGAGGTTGCAGGTGGCGGGGTCGATGTCGGCGAAGATCGGCGTCGCACCGCACTGCCAGACCGCGTTGGCGGTGGCGATGAAGCTCAGCGAGGGGACGATGACCTCGTCGCCGGGGCCGACCCCGGAGACGTAGAGCGACAGCTGCAGGGCGGTGGTGCAGTTGGTCGTCGCCACCGCCTCGGGCGCCCCGACCCGCGCCGCGAAGGCCCGCTCGAACTCTTCGACGCGCGGGCCCTGGGTGAGCCAGCCGGAGGCGATGACCGCCTCGACCGCCTCGGCCTCGCCGCCGCCGAACCAGGGCTTGGCGAACGGGACGTCCATCACCGCGCCTCCGAGCCGACCAGGGCCGGCTCGCGGCCCTGCGCCTTCTCCGCCCGCCACCAGTCGACCAGCTCGGCGAGCCCGTCCTGAAGGTCGATCTCGGCCTTGAAGCCGAGGTCGCGCTCGGCGGCCGAGGTGTCGGCGAGCCGCCGGGTGACGCCGTTGACCTCGCGGGCCGGCCCGTACTCGATGTCGAGGTCGGAGCCCATCGTCCGCAGCAGCGCCTCGGCGAGGCCGCGGAGGCTGACTTCGGTGCCGCTGGCGACGTTGTAGACGCGGTCGCTGACGTCGGCCTCGGCGGCGAGGATGTTGGCGCGGGCGATGTCGGGGACGCAGACGAAGTCCATCGTCTGCAGGCCGTCGCCGAAGATCAGCGGCGGCTTGCCCTCGGCGATCCGCTCCATCCAGCGCACCAGGACCTCGGTGTAGAGGCCGTGCACGTCCATCCGCGGGCCGTAGACGTTGAAGTAGCGCAGGGCGACGTAGTCGAGCCCTTTCATCGCGTGATAGCTGCGCAGCAGGCCCTCGTTGAACACCTTCGCCGCCCCGTAGAGGGTGTCGTTGGCGTACGGGTGCTGCGACTCGGTGGTCGGGAACTCGGTGGCGAGGCCGTAGACCGAGGCCGAGGAGGCGGCGATGAGCTTCTCGACGCCGGCGTCGGCGGCCGCCTCGACCACGTTGAAGGTCCCGTCGACCAGGACCTCGAGCGCCAGCCGCGGCTCCTCCGCGCACTGCGTGATCCGGATCGCGGCCTGGTGGAAGACCAGGTCCATCCCCTCGGTCAGCTCGCGGACCAGGGCCTTGTCGCGGACGTCGCCGTCGACGATGGTCAGGTTGCCGCCGGCGGCGGCCCGGTCGAGATTGCTGCGGCGGCCGCGCACGAAGTTGTCGAGCACGACCACCTCGGCCGCGTCCTTGGCGATCAGCTGGTCGACCACGGTCGAGCCGATCGTCCCGGCGCCGCCGGTGACGAGCATCCGCCGTCCGGCGATCCGCGACTCCTTCGAGCGGTCAGGCTTGGCGATCTCGTCCATAAACAATCTCTTCCTTCTGTCTGGGGCCTTCAACACCCGGAGCAACTGGGGAAGCAACGCCGGAGGCGCCGTCGATCTTGCGTCGGGCCCTGCCTGCAACTCGGCGACCGGGGAGAACGCCCCGCATGCGGTCGCGCAGCTCGGCGCGCGTGAAGCGGCGGAACTCGGGGTCCTCGACCCGTGGCGCGCGGCGGGCGGCCGCCCGCGCGTAGCCGTACAGGAAGGCCGCGCCGGAGACGACGGGAGGCGAGCTGCGCGCGACCTTGACCGAGCGCAGGGACACCCAGAGCGGGTCGTAATGAAGGATCCAGGCGCACTCGCCGTGGCGGGCCCGGCCGCGCAGGCGTCCGTCGGCGGAGCCCCACGGACGGTGGTGGCGGGCGACGAGGTCATCGAAGGACCGCGTCTCCCAGCCCCGCATGCGGGCATAGGTCTCGTCGATCGTGTCCCAGGCGAGGCGCTCGGGGATGCCGCCGACGTCCTCGAGGCAGCGGCGGCGGAAGAGCTTGACGGCGCCGTGGACGTGGTTCGACGGGATCTCGATCCGACGCCAGCCGCCGGTCGCGTCGGCCTCGACCAGGCGACCGCCCGCGAGCCCCAGCCGCGGCGCGGCGGCGAAGCGCGCCAACAGGGTCGCCAGCCACTGCCGCGGCAGCTCGACGTCGCCGTCGAGCTTGCCGACGAAGTCATACCCCCCCGGGTCCGCGTGGGCGAGGCCGAGGTTGAAGGCGCGCGCCTCGCGCGCCAAGGCGAGGTTGTCGGTGCCGGGAGGATCGCCTTCGGCCTCGATCACGGAGACGAAATCGAGCTCGGCGGCGAGCCCGCGCGCGATCGCCAGGGTGTCGTCGGTCGAACCGTCGTCGACGATCACCCAACGGTCCGGCGGCACCATCTGCGCGGCGAGCGCGCGAGCCGTGCG
>DASZUH010000387.1:0-3084 GCA_035547715.1 Solirubrobacterales bacterium | reverse complement strand
CAGCGGCCGTCCGAGATGCGTCCCGGGCGTCTCGTGGCGGCCCTGGCAGGTTGACCGCTTGCCACGAGACGCCCGGGACGTGGGGGGTTCGGGGGGAAGGTGGCACAGGGACGGGAGGAGCTCCACGCTCCCGTCACGGTTTCGCCCGGTTCGTCACGGCTCCTCATACCTTCGGTCACCTTCGCCGGGTGCGGGACGCAACCTGTCGCCTTTAGTAGCCCTCTGGGCGACTAAAGGCGACCGGTTCATGGCCGGGGCCCGGGAAGTCGAGAGGAAGCGTGACGTTTCATGCGTCTTCGTCACGGGACCTGCGCCTTCGTGACCGATCATGCGCTCCTTCCCCACGGGACGCGCACGTCCGCCCGGCGCACGTCACGAACCCTCGCACCTCTCCCCACGGACCCGGCCTTCTCGGTGGCGGCCACAACCTGCCAGGGCCGCAACCGAGAAGGCCGGGCGCAACTCGGACGGCCGCCCCGGCCACGGGCCGCGCGCCCCGAACCCCCGCTCCCGGCCGCCGCCGCCCCCGCCCGAACCTCACACCGCCGCGTTCGGCGGCAGCTCCTCGGCGAGCTCGAAGCCTTCCTCGGAGTCCTCGCCGACGCCCGGGTTGCCGGCGGCGATCACGACCGGCAGGGCGAGGAGGCAGACGGCACCGGAACTCCAGAGGGCGGCGCCGGTGGAGGCGGCGCCGACCACGGCGCTGCCCAGGGGCGGGCCGATCGCGAAGGTGACGTCGAGGGCGGCGAGGAAGACGCCGAGGCCGGCGCCGCGCTCCCCCGGTGGCACCGCCCTCGTCACCAGCAGGCTGAGCGAGGGGTAGACGAGCGCCAGGCCGAGGCCGAGGAGGGCGCCGCCGGCGGCGGCGACGGCGAAGCTCGAGGCGGCGGCGAAGAAGCAGTAGGCGGCACCGACCAGGACGACGCCGACCAGCGCCACCGGCCGCGGGCTCAACCGGTCGCTGAGCACGCCGCCGGCGAAGCGGCCGAGGAAGGTGACGACGGCGACCACGGTGAAGACGCTCGCCGCGCCGCCGATCCCGGCGCCGCCGGAGACGCCGCGGGCGGTCAGGTGGACGATCCCGAACGCCTCGAAGACCGCGTTGCCGTAGCAGATGAGGACCATCGCGACGGCGGGCAGGACGGCGCCGCGCGGGACCTTCGCGTGCGGGCCTTCCTCCTTCTCCTCGGCGCTCGGCGCCCTCGGCTCGACCAGGGCGACCAGCAGCGCCGCCAGCAGGGAGAAGGCGGTGGCGCCCAGCCAGACCCCGTCGTAGCCGAGGTTGTCCCGCATCCAGACCGCCCACTGCGGGCCGAGCGCGAGGCCGAGCCAGAGCGACATCCCGATCGTCGCCATCGCCCGGCCGCGGCGCTCCGGCTCCGCGGCGTCGGCGCCCCAGGCCATCACCGCGGTGGTGAAGAGCGCGTCGCCGGCGCCGGTGAGGAGGCGGGCGAAGATGACGAGGACGAGCAGCCCGGGCCCGACCAGGGCCGCCGCGCCGGCGCCGAGCACGAGCGCGCCGACGAAGGCGAGCGGCCGGCGCCCGTAGCGGTCGCCCCAACTGCCCCCCATGGGGCGCAGACAGACGGCGACCACGCCGGTCGCCCCCATCGCGACGCCGAGCGCGGCGCTCGAGAGGTCGAGGTGGTGGAGGACGTAGCCGGGAAGGACGGCGACGTAGCACCCGAGCGTCAGGTAACAGAAGGTCGAGGCGGCGACGAGCAGCCAGATCGTCCGGCGCGACCGCGCCGCGGAGCTTGACGGGGACGAGACTGGAGACGAGACCGACGGCACTTATTGGATCCTATGAACCATAGATAGGATCCACGGTATCCGTATCGACGGGGAACGGTGGAACGAGGTTCAGAGCGGCGGGCGGCGGGCGGCGGCGCCGAGCTCGGCCTCGATGCCGGCGGCGAGGGCCATCAGGGGGAGCTCGCCGCGGTGGGTGCCGACCAGTTGCAGGCCGACGGGGAGGCCGTCGTCGGTGAAGGCGGCCGGGACCGAGAGCGCGGGCAGGGCGGTCGCCGAGATCCGCGTGCAGGCGCGCATCCAGGTGTAGTAGCGCTCCATCTCGACCCCGGCGACCCGCTCGGGATAGCGCCACCCGACCGGGAACGGCGGCAGTTGGACGGCGGGCATCGCGAGCGCGTCGAAATTGGCCGCGAGGGCGCCGACGCGACGGAAGAGTTCGGTCCGCAGCGCCGCCGCCGCGGCGATCTCGGCCGAGCCGAGCGCCGCGCCGCGCTCGACGTCGGCGACGACCTCGGGCTTGGTCAGCTCCCGGTGCGCGCGGACCTCGGGCCCGTGGGAGGCGAAGAACTCGAGCGCGCGGAAGGTCTCGAAGACCTGGTCGGCGCCGCCGAGGTCGGGCTCGGTCGGGACGACCTCGGCCCCGGCCGCTTCGAGCCGCGCGCGGACGCCGGCGAGCGCGGCGCTCACCGCCGCGTCGATCGGCAGGCCGCCGACCGTGTCGCTCCAGCCGATCCGGGCGCCGGCGAGCTCGCGCGGCCGCAGGCTCGCGAACGCGGCCGGGTCTTCGGTGAGCGAGAGCGGCGCGCGCGGGTCGGGGCCCGCGATCGCGGCGAGCATCAGGGCCGCGTCGTCGGTCGAGCGCGCCATCGGGCCGAGCAGCGACATCGGGTCCCAGGCGTCGCCGGGCCGGGTCGAGGCGACGCGCCCGGCGGTCGGCCGGATCCCGGCGACGTTGCAGAAGGAGGCCGGGTTGCGGATGCTGCCGCCGAGGTCGGAGCCGTCGGCGATCGGCACCATCCCGGCCGCCAGCGCCGCCGCGGCCCCGCCGCTCGAGCCGCCCGCGCTCCGTCCCAGGTCCCACGGGTTGCGGGTCGCCCCGAAGACCTCGTTGAAGGTGTGGGAGCCGGCGCCGAACTCCGGCGTGTTGGTCTTGCCGAGGACGACGGCGCTGGCGGCGCGCAGGCGCGCCACGATCAGCGCGTCGCGGTCGGGGACGTGGTCGGCGAAGATCGGCGAGCCGTAGGTGGTGCGGATGCCGGCGGTGTCCATCAGGTCCTTGATCGCGACGGGCAGGCCGTGGAGGAGGCCGAGCGGCTCCCCGCGGGCGGC
>DASZUH010000386.1:0-8471 GCA_035547715.1 Solirubrobacterales bacterium | reverse complement strand
GGCTCGGTGTCTTCGCCTTTGATGCCCTTGCCGAAGTCGCGCATTCCCTTGCCGAGCGAGCCGCCGAGCTCGGGGAGGCGTTTCGGACCGAAGACCAGGAGGGCGATGACGAGGACGATGCCGATCTCGAGGGGACCGATGTTTCCAAGCATTTTGGATCCAATCTGGGAGGGGTCGGATGCCAAGGGTACCAACATGATTCTGTTTCTGCGACGCTTTGGCGATGCTCGCGCTGCCTTTTGGCCACATTGCAGGCATTCCGGTGGAGGAGACACTGCTCAGCTTCGGGCCGGTCTTCGCGGTCGCGGGCGGCGCCGCCTCGGCCTGGCTGCGCGGCCGGATCGCCGACGCCAGGCGGCGGGCGCAGCGCCAGCCCGAATAGGCGCGCGCGAGGCACACAGGACGAGGAGTGACGCGGCCGCCGCGCCGCGCCGACGTGGACTCCCGTCAGCTCGCCCGCGCAACCCAAGGGTTGCGTATGCTGATGACCTGATGCGCGTCCTCGTCCTCGGCGGCACCCGCTTCATCGGCCTCGCGCTGGTCGAGGATCTGCTCGCGGCCGGGCACACGGTCGCGATCGTCCATCGTGGCGAGCACGAGCCCGACCTCCCGCCCACGGTCGAGCACATCCACACGCCCCGCCACGACCTCCCCGCCCACCGCGACGCGATCGCCCGCTTCGCCCCCGACGCCGCCGTCGACCTCGCCGCGATGACCGCCGCCGACGCCGAGGGAGCGCTCGCCGCGCTCGACCCGGCGGTGAAGCTCGTCGCCGTCTCCAGCATCGAGTCCTATCGCGTCTTCGACTCGATCTACGCCGGGACCGTCACCGACGCGGTGCCGCTGGCCGAGGACGCGCCGCTCCGCGACGGTCCTTACCCCAACCCGGCCGAGGCGGTTGCGCAGGGCTGGGACTACGACGCCGCCGGCTACGACAAGCTCGCCGTCGAGCGCCTCTACCTGGAGCGCGGCGCCATCGTCTGCCGGCTGCCGCTCGTCTACGGCCCGCGCGACTACAAGCGCCGCGAGGACTTCATCCTCGCCCGCGTCCGCGCCGGCCGCCCGCGGATCCCGGTCGGCCCCGGCACCTTCCTCACCTCCCGCGGCCACGCGCCCGAGCTGGCGCGCGGGCTGCGGCTCGCCGCCGAGCGCGGGCCGGCGGGCGTGCTCAACCTCGCCGAGCGCGCCTCGCCGACGATCCGCCTCTGGGCCGAGGAGATCCTCGCCGCGGCGGGCGCGAGCACCGAGCTCGTCCGCGTCCCCGAAGACCTGCTGCCGCCCGACATGGGCCTGACCGCCGAGATCCCACAACCCTGGCTGGTCGACGCGGGCAAGGCCGCGCGGGAGCTCGGCTGGGTGCACGCGGACTGGCGCGAGTGCGTCGGGCGCTCGGTGCGCTGGCACCTCGAGCATCCGCCGCCGCCGACGGAAACGACGGTCGACTTCGCCGCCGATGACGCGGCGCTCGCGGCGGCCGACGCCCTCGACGCCTGAGCGACGGGGCGGGCGCGCCGGCCTGCGGGGAAGCCGTCGACGTTGTCAAGCGCCGGCCCTTCGCCACCTTCGGCTCCGGATAAAGAACCATCGAGCGTTCGACGGGACTCAAGTTCCGCACCCATCGGCCGATGTCCGGGTTGAAGAGAACGCACGACGGGTCGCCCCCAATGGCGGCCCGGTTGCCGGGGCCGGTCGTCCGCGACGACGGCCGGCCCTCTCATCTCACGGTCGGAGCGCGGGCCGGCGCTCAGGCAAGGCGCCCGGCCCACTCGCCTACTTCGTCGACCAAGGCCACGACCGTCTCGCGCTCCAGTGGATCGAGATCCAGACGCTCCTCGTAGCGCAACGGCACCGCGAACCCGGTCAGGAAGTCGAGCTGATCCGATCCGGGCGGTGCCTCGATTCCCGCCGCCGCGAGGATGTCGAGCAGCCCACCGAGGTCATGCGTACGTTCCTCGGGCAGCCCGGCGGACGCCATCACGGCCTTGATCCACTTCTCGACCGCCTGCTGCGCGTGAAACCCGATCGCCTCGTCGTCGATCTCGGGATTGGAGGCGAGAAAGCGCATGGCCTTCGCGTCGCCCTCGGCCTTGCGAACCAAGACCCGTGCCAGCTTCCGACCCTCAGGCGTCGACAAGCACGCGGCCCTCGGAGAGCACTTCCTTCATCAGGGAGCCCTCCATCCGACCTCGTTCTTCGGCGTACTTCGCACCGACGACCAGGAGGTCCAAGGTCACCCCGAGCCCGCGCAGCTCGCGGCGCAACCGCGCGGACTCGGCAACCGGTCTGTCGACCTCGCCCGGCTCGATCACCAGCAGGTCCACGTCGGAGTTCGGCCGCTCCTCGCCGCGGGAGCGTGACCCGAACAGGATCACCTTCGCACCCGGTGCGGCAGCGCTCAGTCGACGAGTGATCTCCGCGATCAACTCATCGTTGCCGATCGATTTCGAAGTTTGGCCTTGAAAGTCAGGATTCATTGAATTTCCAGCTCGAATCGTAGCCCCGGATCAGGACCAGGACGACTCACAGCCCGAGCTCCAGTTCTCCCGCGCGCAACGCGGCCGGCGTGGCCGACAGGAACCCCTCCCTCGAGACCAGGAGCCCGACCCCGAGCAATCCGGTGACGGCCAAATCAACCTCGCCCGCCCGCCCTGGATCGTCGGCATCGATCTTCATCTCGGCGAGGAGGTCATCCGGCGCGAGCGGCATCGGGTGCCGTTCGATGACGATCGCGAGGACCGCCGATTCGACGCTTCTCGGACCGAGCTCGGATCTCTGGTGCTTCCGCTCTTCCCCCACGTCTCGTCAATCTCGGTTGGTTGGCCGTTCACCCCACCGGGTGTCGCCAGGCAGCCGGCTGATCCCGCAGCCTCCGGCAAATCGACCGCCGACGGTTCGAATCGGTCCATAGACTTTAAGCTATGGCACTGGATGCGCCGCGGCGCAATGCTGCCCGGCGGTGGACCCGCAGATCCCCGACATCAGCCAGCTGGGCGCCGCGATCTGGGAGATCCGCGAAGAAAAGGGCATCCGCGGCGAAAAGCTCGCCCTGGCGGCGGATGTCCACCCCACCCATTTGAACCGGGCCGAAAATCACGGGAAAAATCTGACCTGGAACACGCTGTCGGCGATCGCCCGCGTCCTCGAAGTCCCGATCTCGGCAGTTGTCCTGCGGGCCGAGGAGATCGCCAAAGAGGGTCGGCCGCCGAAAGTGCGGCCCGATGCCGACTAGGTCCAAGGAGGCCGATCGCGCCGCGCTCCGGCCGAGCCCCGTGCAGATGGGCGGCGCGCTGCGGCGGCTGCGGGTCGAGCGCGAGCTGACCCTCGAGGCACTCGCCAAGGCATCCGACCTCCACTGGACCTACCTCTCGGGGATCGAGCGGGGCCGGCGAAATCCGACCCTGAAGGTCCTGGCCGCCGTCGCCCACGCCCTCGGGATCAGGACCTCGGAGCTGGTCCGGCTCGCCGAAGAAGCCGACGGATAGGCAGGGGCGCCGAGGTCCTCGCGGCTGAGCGGGCGGACACGGGAGGCGCGCCGCGCCCGGCCCCGCCCGCGCTCCGGACTACGCTGTCGACATGACCGGGCCGCCCGAGCACGTCGAACGCAATCGCACCTACTGGGACGGGCGGGCGGGCGACCACGTCGTCGAAGGTCGGCGGCGCTGGGAGCGCGACGAGCCGGTATGGGGGATCTTCAGCGTGCCCGAGTCCCGGGTCGGCCTGCTGCCGCGTGAGCTCGAGGGCCGCGAGGCGATCGAGCTCGGCTGCGGCACCGGCTACGTCTCCGCCTGGCTGGCCCGCCGCGGCGCCCACCCGGTCGGCATCGACAACTCCGAGCGGCAGCTGGCGACGGCGCGCGAGCTGCAGGCCGAGTTCGACCTCCAGTTCCCGCTCCTCCACGGCGACGCCGAGCACGTCCCCTACCCCGACGCCTCCTTCGACGTCGCGATCTCCGAGTACGGGGCGAGCATCTGGTGCGACCCCTACGCCTGGATCCCCGAGGCGGCGCGCCTGCTGCGCCCCGGCGGCGAGCTCGTCTTCCTCGTCAACTCGGTGCTCTCGATCCTCTGCGGCCCCGACGACGAGAACGAGCCCGCGGGCGACCGCCTCCTCCGCCCCCTCTTCGGCATGCACCGGGTCGAGTGGCCCGGCGACCCCTCGGTCGAATTCCACCTGCCCCAGGGGAAGATGATCGAGCTGCTCTCCGGCTGCGACCTCCAGGTCGAGCAGCTGATCGAAGTCCGGCCGCCCGCCGACGCGCTGACCCGCTTCTCGCATATCGCCCTCGGCTGGGCGCGGGACTATCCGTGCGAGGAAGTCTGGCGGGCGCGCAAGCGTGGAGCGCGCTCGTGAGCGGCGCACTTCGCGACCCGCTCGGGAACGCGGCCCGGCGACCGGCCGCCGCCCTACGGAGCGGCGCGGATCAGTTTCTTGTTGACGAACTCGTCGGCGCCGAAGTTGCCGAGCTCACGCCCGAAGCCGGAGCGCTTGAAGCCGCCGAAGGGTAGCTCGGGGCTGTCGGCGCCGACCAGGTTGATGTAGACCATCCCCGCTTCGATCTGGTTGGCGACCCGCTCGGCCTGCTCCTTGTCGGTCGTCATCAGGTAGGAGCCGAGCCCGAAGGAGGTGTCGTTGGCGAGCGCCACCGCCTCCTCCTCGGAGCCGACCTTGTAGACCTGCGCGACCGGGCCGAAGAACTCTTCCTGGGAGGCTTCGCTGCCTTTCTCGATCCCGGTGAGAATCGTCGGTTCGAAGAAGTTGCCGTCGCGCCTGCCGCCGGTGACGACTTCGGCGCCGGCGGCGATCGCCCGCTTCACCTGGTCCTCGAGCCGGTCGGCGGCGGTCTTCGAGGAGAGCGGGCCGACCGCGGTGTCCGCGGCGGTCGGGTCGCCCGGCTTCGCCGCCTCGACCTGCTCCTTGAACTTGGCGAGAAACTCGTCGTAGTACTCGTCCTTGACGATGAACCGCTTCGCCGCGTTGCAGGACTGGCCGGTGTTGTCGAGGCGCGCTTCGGCGGCCTGCTCGGCCACGGTGCCGATGTCGTCGGTGCCGAGCACGATGAACGGGTCCGACCCGCCCAGCTCGAGCACGACCTTCTTCAGGTTCCGCCCGGCGATCTCGGCGACCGCCGCGCCCGCCCGCTCGGACCCGGTCACCGACACCCCGTGCACGCGCGGGTCGGCGATCACCCACTCGATCTGCTCGTTGGTCGCGTAGATGTTCGTGTAGACGCCCGCGGGCGCGCCGGCGTCGTCGAAGATCTTCTGGATCGCCGCGGCCGATTCCGGGCACTGCGGCGCGTGCTTCAGCAGGATCGGGTTGCCGATCACGATGTTCGGGCCGGCGAAACGGGCCACCTGGTAGTAGGGGAAGTTCCACGGCATGATCCCGAGCAGCGTCCCGAAGGCGCTCCGGCGGACGATCGCGGTGCCGTCGCCGCCGAAGTGCCTGACCTCTTCGTCGGCCATCAGTTCCTCCGCGTTGTCGGCGTAGAAACCGTAGATTTCGGCGGAGAAGTCGACCTCCATCAGGGCCTGCTCGACCGGCTTGCCCATCTCGCGGACGATGATCGCGGCGAGTTCCTCGCGGCGCTCGGCGTGCAGGTCGGCGACCTTGCGGATCAGCGCGCCGCGGTCGGCCGGGGTGGTCGAGGGAGTCCAGGTCCGGTAGGCCTCGTCGGCGCGCCCGATCGCCGCCCGCAGCTCGTCGTCGGTGATCGTCGGGTACTCCTTGATCGTCTCCCCGGTGGCGGGATTGACTACGGCGTAATCGCTCATCTGGCTTCCCTCGCGAGTCGAAGTTTGCGGTCCCTAGAACCTAATACCCAGGCGCCGCGGCCGGAACGGCCTCTGCCGCTACGGCGTACCGGCCGGCGTCGTTTCCGCCGGACGGGCGGGGTCGCGGCTCCACTGCGACCAGGAGCCGGGGAAGAGGCGGCCGCGGCCGAGCCCGGCCTGCTCCATCGCCAGCAGGTTGTGGCAGGCGGTGACGCCGGAGCCGCAGTAGGAGATGACGTCGGTGGCGTCGTCGACGCCGAAGCGGGCGCGTAGCTCCGCGGCGGGCAGCACGCGGCCGGAGTCGTCGAGATTCTCGCGGCAGGGGACCGAGCGGGCGCCGGGGATGTGCCCGGCGCGCGGGTCGAGGTCGTCGGGTTCGCCGAGGTAGCGCTCGCGCTGCCGGGCGTCGATGACGATGGCGCCGTCGGCGGCGGCCGCGGCCTCGTCGATCGTCGCCAGCCGGTCGGCGGGCCACTCGCGGGCGGTGAAGGCGGCCGGGGCGCGGACCGCGGGCGCCGTGGCGAGCTCCCCGTCCCAGGCGGCGAGCCCGCCGTCGAGGAGCGCCGCCTCGTGCCCGGTCACGCGCAGCATCCAGACGAGCCGCGCGGCGATCACCCCGCCCGCGTCGTCGTAGGCGACCACGGTGTCGTCGTCACTGATCCCGAGCGCGCCCATCGCGGCGGCGAAGTCGGCGGGCTCGGGGAGTGGGTGGCGCCCGGCCACGGCGGGGTCGGCGTGACGGGTGAGGGCGGTGTCGAGGTCGACGAAGACCGCGCCGGGGATGTGGCCCGCGTCGTAGGCGGCGCGCCCGGAGCGGCCGTCGAGGTACCAGCGGCAGTCGGCGAGGGCGACCGAGCCCGAGTGCTCGCGGAGCCAGTCGACGGAGACGAAAGGATCGATCACGCCCCCATCCTCGCACGCCGGCGTGCTTAGGCTTCGCGGATGGCCGATTCGCGGACCGACCGCTTCGCAGACGACCCGCGCTCGAACCGCGAACGGATGCTGGCCGGCGACCTCTACATCGCCGAGGACCCAGAGCTGGCGGCCGCGCTGCGGCGCGCCACCCGCCTCGCCGACGAATACAACGCGCTGGCGCCGCGCGACTGGGAGGCGGCGAAGGAGATCCTCGGCTCGCTGCTCGGCGGGGTCGGTGAGGAGACCTGGATCCGCGCCCCCATATATGTGGACTACGGCGAGCACCTGACGATCGGTGCCCGCACCTTCGTCAACTTCGGCCTCGTGGCGCTCGACGCGGCGCCGATCTCGATCGGCGACGACTGCCAGCTCGGGCCCAACGTGCAGCTCCTGACCGCCTACCACCCGACCGACCCGGAGCCGCGGCGCGCCAAGCTCGAGGCCGCCGCCCCGATCGCGATCGGCGACAACGTCTGGCTCGGCGGCGGCACGATCGTCCTGCCCGGCGTGACGATCGGCGACAACAGCGTGATCGGCGCGGGCGCCGTGGTGACCAAGGACGTCCCCGCAGGCGTCGTGGCGGTCGGCAATCCGGCGCGGGTGGTGCGGCGGGTCTGAGCGGCGCGCGGTTCGGGGGCGAGGTGGCGGGCCTGGGCCGCGGCGGCCGTCCGAGGTGGGTCCGGCGGCGGTTCGGGACCGGGACGTGGGGGTTCCGTGGGGAAGGCGTCACAGGGACGGGAGGAACTCCGGACTTCCGTGATCCTTCTGCCAGGAACGTCACGGGTCCACATCGGGCGGAGGGACGTCCGTGCACTTGTGCCCCCCATGGGCGGTACAAGTGCACGGACGTCGTGGCTGTGATGTGGAGGTGGGACGAGACCGTGACGTCCCCTGGGTCTCCGTCACGGAAACCTGCGCCGAGACCGCCTTCCCCGGCAGGCGGTCGGGGTCCGGAGCCCTCCGTTCGCTGTTCTTACCGCTATTCAGTACAAGCAGCGAACGGAGGTTCCGGACGCCTGGGGAAGACGGGAGGGACTGTGACGTTCCCTACGTCTTCGTCACGGGACCCCGCGCGTTCGTGGCGGATCATGCGCTTCTCCCCGCCACGACCCGCACGTCCGCCCGGCACACGCCACGAACCCCTCCTCACCCGCCATGGACCCGGCCGTCCCGGCCACGGCCACACCCTGCCTGGGCCGTGGACGGGACGGCCGGGCGCAACTCGGACGGCCGCCAACCCCGGGCGCCGGCTACTCCTCCGAGAAATCCCCCGCGCCGACCCTCAGGACGCGGAGGACCTGGGAGAGCTCCTCGAGTTTTGCCCCGTCGAGGGGCTCGGTGGCGAAGTTGGCCTCGTTCAGGACCGCGGTCGATTCCTCGGCCACCTGCCGTCCCTTCGGCTGGATCTCGGCGAGGACCGCGCGGCGGTCGGAGTCGTGCGGCACCCGGCGCACGAGGTCGAGCTTCTCCAGCCCGTCGATCGTGTTGGTGACGCTGGTCCGGTGGACCTGGAGGCGCTCGCCGATCTTCCCCAGCGGCAGCGAGCCGCGGCGCGAGAGGTGCAGCAGCATCAGCGCCTCGTAGCGGGGAAAGGTCAGCCCGAACGGCTCGAGCAGCTCGTTGAGCCGGCCGATCAGGATCTGGTGGACGCGCATGATCGAGGTGACCGCGACCATCTCGGTGGCCGCGTCCTCGGTCCAGCGCTCCCGCCAGTGGCGGCGCGCCTCCTCGATCGGGTCGAATGGCAATTGCGCGGAGTTCACGGCCGGGAGTGTTACAGCG
>DASZUH010000385.1:0-9801 GCA_035547715.1 Solirubrobacterales bacterium | reverse complement strand
CGCCTCGGTCTGGGCACCGGTCCGCAGCATCGTCACCAGCAGCTCGCCCCGCCCGACCAGCTCGGCGGTCGAGCCGGCGATCCGCACGCCCGCCGCGGCCGCCGCCGCGCACCGCGCCCGGTCGAGGTCGAAGCCGTGGACCGCGAACCCGGCGTCGACCAGGTTGGCCGACATCGGCAGGCCCATCTCACCCAACCCGATCCAACCGATCGGCGGCAGGGAGGGGGCGGTCGGGGACGCGGGGGAGGCGGAGGCGACGGAGCTCATGTCGGGGCGACTATAGGCGCCGGCGTCCCGATGTAAAACCAAAAAATATCTGACATTTAAAGGAGGTGCTGCCGGCAGGTCCCCTCCACCACACGAGTTCCCGTCCCCATATGTGTGTGTTCTTTCGTCCCCCGCACGGGGGGCGTCCTACCGGTACTTTTTCGAAACCGGGTGCTTCACACTCGGGTAACGGAAGTGACATCAGGGCGGCCCTAGCTTGCAGGATCGCCGGCGAAGCGGGCCTCAACCTGATCCGAGAACACCCGGAAGGAACCTTCGACCCGACCGCCGACATCACGATGCAGACGCCGTGGTCGCCGGTGCCGGTCTTCAGCGGCTGAAACTCCAGAACAACGGCCTCTCGAACAAACTCTCGATCGAGCGGCCGGTCGACATGGGCGGGAGCACCGCCGAGTGCGAACCGGCGATCTACGGCGTGCCGAAGAAGGCCCGGGCGAACCTCGCCGACGGCGACTGGTCGGCGGTGGTCGACAGCAACCCCGACAGCGCGCGGCCATCCGAACACCTACCCGCTCTACCTGAGCGGCCTGGTCACCGCCGGCGAGGGTCAGGAAGCGCTGGAAACGGCGGCCGAGTTCTATGCTCCGCTGCCCACCCCGGTCCTCCCCGACAGCGACGTCCTGGACGCGGCGCGGCTCGCGGCCGCGGAGATCGGGAGGTGGAGGTTCCGTGCGGAGGCGGGCACCGGGACGGGCGGGCCATAGCGCGTACCGGACTTTGACCACACCCTGGTGTGGTCAAAGTCCGGCCGGGCGTTTGGTGTATTTGGTCCCTTATAGGGGACCAAATACACCTGGCCTACCAGGGCTTGTCGGCGCGCTGCGGCTCCGTCTCACCCACCTTGTACCAGTGTGGGACCCGGGGGGCGGAGGCGGGTGGCGAGGCGCTGCGGCTGGGCCGCCTCGGCGAGCGGGCGCGGCTCGAAGCGGTAGCCGATGCCGAAGTGGGTGTGGATGTAGGCCCAGCCCGGCGACGCGTCCTCGAGCTTGAGTCGCAGCCTGCCGACGTAGGTGTCGACGGAGCGGTCCCCGTTCGCCATCGCGTAGCCCCAGACGCGTCGGTAGATCGCCTCGCGCTCGAGGACCCGTTCGGACTCGACGGCGAAGAAGTAGAGCAACTCGAACTCGCGCCGGGTGAGTTCGAGCCGGATGCCGGCGACCAGTACCTCGAGGGTCTGCGGGCGGATCTCCAGCTCACCCGCGCGGGCGAGGACGGAGTAACGGAGTCGGGGGGCGCGGCGGGGGCGACAGGACGCCTCGATCCGGGCGAAGACCTCGGTCACGGCGGCCGGCTTCGTGATCCAGTCGTCGGCGCCCGTGCGCAGCCCGCGCAGCCGTGAGGCGAGGTCACAGCGCTCCGAACACACCAACACACTGAGACTTGGTATCTCGGCGCAGATCAGTTCGAGTCGGTCCCAGAAAGTGTCACCGACCGTGGAGCGGTCGAGCAGGATCGCGTCGAACTTCGCCTGCTTCAGGGCCGCCGTGGTCAGCTGATCGTGGTCGAGCCGAAAGGTGCGGACGCCGACCCGCTCGGCTTCGGCCGCGAGCGCGCCGACGAACGTGCGCTCGCCGTCGGCGAGGCCGAGGCGACCCAGGCTCGGCCGCGCGAGGTCGGTCGAGGCCTGGTTGTCGGTTTGGACGATCGGCGAGATCATCGACCGCATCATCAGAGGACGAACTCCACGCCGCGCACAACGTGTGGAGGGCGGTGAAGCTTGCGCGCCCGACGGAATTATCGGGCGCGGAGACGGGAGCTCAGGTGCCGGCCACCACCGGCGCGGCGCCGAGGTCCTCGAGCGCCGTGCGCAGGCGCAGGCGCCCGCGGTGGTGAAGGCCGTGAACCGAGCTTTCGGTCTTGCCGAGGGCCTCGGCGATCTCCACCGGCGAGAGGCCGACGATGTGACGGAGGACGAGGACCTCGCGCTGGTCGCCGGGAAGCTGGCTCAGGGCCGTGCGCAGGTCGTGCCGGCGTTCGCGGCCGATCCGGGCGTGGTCCTGGTCGGCGACCCTGATCTCCTCGAAGGGGATCATCCGGCGTGTACGCAGGTGGTCGAAGGCGGCGTTGCGGGCGACCCGGAGGATCCAGGCGACGAACGGCACGTCGCGCGGCTCGTACTTGCGGATCGAGGTGTTCAGTTTGAGGAAGACGTTCTGGGTGATGTCTTCGGCCTCGTGGTGATCCTTGACGACCCGCTTGACGTGACGCAGGACGTCGCCGGAGTAACTCACATACAGAAAGTGCAACGCCTCTTTGTTACCGGCCTGTGCGGCGGCGATGGCGCGCCGTGTGGATTGGTCGTCGGAGCCGGGCGCCGCCGCCTCACCCTCTACTTCCGTTGGACACACCGAGTGTGCGTCGCTGGTCATCTTTCTCCCCTATCGGTCCCGGCCGGCGCGCGGCCCTGAAGTTGCGAATTGGTAGGAACCATGAGAGGACGACCCGGTCGCCTCGTTGTTTTCTCGTTAATGGAGAGGAAATTGATCAGCAATGGCGACGGAAAGGGCAGTCGCGCCTCCAGGAAGTAGTAGGAAAGTTGTAGCTCTCACCCTTTCCGCGACGTCCACAATTTTCCCGAGTAGTAGGAAAGTCGCACTCCTCACTCTTCACGGCGGTGGCGCCGATCCTTCCCCGGGTTGGAGAAAAGTTGTACCTTCATCCTCGTCGTCGAAATCCGCAGTTTGCGCCTGCGTAACCATCGGCGGAATTGGGTAGGACCGCTGAATTGCTGTCAAGATGGAAGCCATGGAGGACTCGCCGTGATCGTCGTGCTCGAGCCATTCGCCCTGGGGTCGATCGAAGGGCGGTTCGGCGTCGAGCTCGGCCGCGTCGTCGACGCGGCGATGCGCCATTACGCCCGCCGCACGCTCTCGCAGCGCCGCCCGCCCGAGGTGCCGCTCTTCATGCGTGGGGTCGCCGTCGACCGCGAGGTGGCCACCGCGATCGAGGTCGCGCCGCCGCACGAGGTGCTGACGGTCCTCCGCCGCGAAGCCCGTCGGCAGGAAGTCGAGTTCGACCGGATCGTCGCCCACGCGGTCTTCGTCTTCCTCACCGACATCGAGGTCGGCGGCCGCGCCGATGTCGACGCCGCGGAAGAAGTCGGCGCGTCGCCGCGTTACGCCGGTCATGCGATCCGCCGATCCGCCGGCCCCCGCCGCCCGCGTGGCACGGAAGTGGGCGGCCGCGTTCTGCGCCGTGGTCGTAGTCCTGGCGGTCGCAGCCGCTTCGGCCGCCGCTGACTCCCCGCTGGAAGGCGTCTGGTCGTTCAACGGCGGCCGCGTCGCGATCCAGCCGAACGGCGACGGCACCCTGACCGGCACCGTGTTGTCGCCGACCAGGTTCGCCGAATGCCAGCACGAAGTCGGCGAACGGATGTGGACCGACATCACGCCCCAGCCCGACGGCTCCTACTGGGGCCTGCACCAGTGGTTCTACGCCGAATCGGGGTGTAAGCGGAATCCGACGCTCGGGGCGAGCGCCTGGCGGGTCCTCAGCGCCGGCAGCGGGAAGCTCCTGCAGGTCTGCCTGAGCGAACCCGGGGAACCGCAGCCGCAGATCCCGGCGGAAGGCAGGATCGCCGGCTCCAACTGCTTCAACTCGGCCCTGGTCTCCGCGCTTCCGGGCGCCACGGCGGGCGAATTCCTGCCCGGGCCGCAGGCCTGCGTCGCGTCGAACCGGCTGCGGCTCCGGATCCGCAACCCGCGGGGCAACCCGTTGGCGCGGCTCGAGGTCATCGTCAAAGGCGGCGGCATCCGCAAGGTCTTTCGCCTGAAGCCCCGCCGCAAGAGCTTCGTCGCCGTCCTCAACCTCACCCCGATCGTCGCCCCGACCGTGCGGGCGACGGAGAAGTTGACGACGGTCCTCGGCGCCCACCTGAGCAGGCGCCGCGTCTACCGGCGCTGCTGAGCGGGACGCCGCGGGGCCGGCTGCGGGCAGCCCGTCCCGCCCGCCTCGGCGGGCGGCGCGAAGCGGCAGAGCGGCCCCGGGTAGAACTGGACGTAGCCGGCGTTCGCGTCGGTACGGCCGCCGGCCGCGGCGACCGCGAGCCAGATGCCGAGGCCGACCAGGACGAGGGCGACGAGCAGGCGGACGGTCCGTTCGTTCACGGCCCGCCGACCATCGGTGGGATCAGGGCGGCGCCGCGGCCCTCGGCGCGCCGGCGCCGGCGGTCGCCCCCGGTGAGGGCGGCGACGGCTTCGCGGGTGCGCGTTTCCGACGGGTTGAGGCGGCGCGCGGCGCGGATCGCGGCGGTCGGGTCGAGGCCGGCGGCGGCGCGGGCGACGGCGAGGTCGTAGGCCGCGGTCGCACTGTGGGGGTCGCGCCGGCGCGCCGCGGCCATCGCCGTCGCCGCGGCCCGGTAGCGGCCCTGCTCGAGGTCGCAGTAGCCGATCACCTGGTAGGGGGTCGGCCGGCGGTCGAGCGCCGCCAGCGCCGCCCGGGCGTCGGCGCGCGCCCCCCGGCAGTCGCCGCGCTGCATCGCCGCCAGGGCCGATTCGAGGTGGACCTGGGAGATCGCGAGGCGCGCGGGCAGGATCGCGAGCACCAGGCACCCGGTGACACCGGCGACGCGCGTCCACATCCGTCCCTGTCGCCGTCGCCGTCGCCGTCGTCGCCGGCGCCGCTGCAAGGGCCGGGACAGGGCGGTGCCGCCGAGGGCGAAGAGCCAGAGGGTCACCGCGGGCATCTGCCAGTCCCAGTCGGCGCCGGCGTGGAGCGCCCAGGCGAGCCCGGCGGCGAAGAGGGCGGCGAAGAGCGCCCGGTCGGGGCCGCGGGCGCGCCAGGCGAAGGCGGCGAGGATGCCGACGACGGCGACGAGCAGCGCCAGGAGCCCGATCAGGCCGAGGTCGGAGAGCGTTTCGAGGTAGAGCGAGTGGGCGTCGACGATGTGGCCTTCGTCTTCGCGGTGGCGTTCCCAGCCGAGCGGGAAGGTGCCGGCGCCGCTGCCTTCGAGCTCGTGTTCGCCGAAGGTGGCGAGGGCGGCGTCCCAGAAGGCAAGCCGCGCCTCCGGGCGGACGCTGAGGAGCCGCGCGTCGCCCGCCGCCGGGCCGGCGTCGGCGCGGTTGGTGAACTCGTCGTACTTCCCGGCGATCGCGCGCGGGGCGCCGAGGCCGACGGCGAGCGCCAGGCAGGCCAGGGCCGCGGCGGCGAGCGGCGCCCAGAGCGCCGGGCCGGGCGGCATGGTCGGCAGGCGCAGCTCGAGGGCGCGCCGGTCGAGCCGCAAGAGCACCGCCCGCAGGCCCGCCGCCATGAGGACGCAGAGCGCGAGCGCCACGGCCACGTGGCGTCCCGCCGCGACCGTGAGGTCGGGATAGCCGGCGCTGACCGCCTTGGTCGGGGTGGCGACGGCGATCAGGATCGCGGTCGGCGGGCCGGTGGCGAGCACCGCGGCGAGGGCACCGCGCGGGCGCCCGAGCAGGAGGTAGAGGGTCAGGGCGACCCCGGCCGACCAGATCGCCCCGCGCGAGAGCGTGTAGAGCAGCGTCAGGGCGACGAGTGGCACGGCGGCGGCGGCGAGCACGCGGGCCGGCCACGGGTCGCGCGGGGCGGCGGCGAAGTGGAAGCAGAGGACCAGGCCGACGCAGGCGAGGATGCCGAGCGCGTTCCAGTAGGTCAGCGGGTAGCCGAGCCGCCCTTCGCCGTCGAGGCTCGGATCGTGGATCACGCCCGGCAGGAGGCGAGCGGTCAGGGCGGCGACGCAGACGACGACGATCGCGCCCGCGATCCCCCAGGCCATCGTCCGCGTGCGGCCCGGGTTGAAGGGGAAGGAGCCGAAGCAGAAGAGCGCCAGGCCGTAGAGCACCGCCTCCGCGAACCCGGGCACGGCCCGCGCCGACGACCCCGACCAGTCGGCCGAGAGGAGCGTCCAGCCCGCCAGCATCGCCATCGCCCCGGCGGCGAGGAGGAGGAAGCGGTTGACCCCGACCAGCGGCTTGCGGGCGAGGGTGAAGCGGACCGCGGTGAGCAGCGCCATCGCGGCGGCGGCGAGGCCGGTCGCGCCGGCGAAGTAGCCGCCGCTGCGGAAGGCCAGGGCCACGGTCATCGCGCCCGGGACGAGCATCGCGAGCGTCCCCGGGGCGCCCGCGTCGAGCCGCCGGCGCCGCCCGCGTCGGGTTTCGTCGTCGTCCATCCCGAGCCCAACGAGTTCGGCGGGGGGAATTTGCGCGGGGCGCAAGGATTGGGCCGCCGCGCACGTTCGGAGGGGCGGCAAATGTCGATCCTCGCCCTCCTCGAGCTCGCCTGAACCCGTGGACGTCTGCGTCGTCCTCTACCGCTGCGGCGCCGAGCGCGTCGAGGCTGGCCTGCGTCCCGGCGACCGGCTGGTGGCCGTCGACAACACCCACGACAACCGCGGCTTCGCGGTCGGCAGCAACCTGGCGGCGGCGCGGGGGACCGACCCCTTGATCTGCTTCGTCAACCCCGACGGGATCCTCACCGCCCGCTGCCTCGACGGGCTCGAAGCGGCCTTCGAGGACCCCGAGGTGGTCGCCGCCGGGCCGAGCCTCGGCGCCGCCGACGTCGGCCTGCGTCCCGACCGCTCGCCGGCCTTCCTCAGCGGCTGCTGCCTCGCCGTCCGCCGCGCCGCCTTCGACCGGGTCGGCGGCTTCGACGAGCGCTTCTTCATGTACGGGGAGGACGTCGACCTCTCCTGGAAGCTGCGCCGCCTCGGGCGCATCGTCCGGGTCGACGAGGTGCTCTACCCGCACGCCCCCAGCACGACCGGCCGCCGCTTCGTCTCCCTGCACCGCAATTTCCGCCACCACCTGGTGGTGATGCGACGGCACTGCGGGTCGGCGGGGGTCGGGCAGATGCTCCGCGACGCCTCCTTCAGCCTGCGCCGCGGGCAGTTGCGCCACGGGGCGGCCCGCCTCACCGGCACCGCCGATTACCTCGTCCGCGCCCGTCGCTGGGCGTAGGGACGGCGCGGGTGGACGTGGCGACGGGGCGCGCATCGGGGTCGGGGGACCGGCCGATCGTCGTCTTCACCCACATCCCGAAGACGTCGGGGACCTCGTTCCGCAAAGCGCTGGTCGAGCCGAACGTCCCGGCCGCGCTGATCTACCCCTACCCGGGGGCGCGCCGCTTCCTCGCCGAGCGCCGGCGCGGGCGGGCCTTCATCTGGGGCCACGTCCCTTATGGAGTGCACGTGGCGCTGCGGCGGGAGGTCCGCTACGTCACCTTCCTCCGCGATCCGATCGACCGCGCCGTCTCCTTCTACCACTTCGTCAAGGACTCCGATCCGCGCGAGTACGTCCACCCGGCCCGGGCCGACGCCGAGGCCCACTCGCTGGTCGACTTCTTCCGCCTGCGCTGCTACCAGAACTGGCAGGCGCGGTTCATCGCCGGCTTCCCGTACCACTACCTCTACCCGCGGCTCGACGCGGGCGCCTTCGACGCCGAGGTCGGCCGGCGGGCCATCGTCCACCTGCGCGACGAGTACGTCTTCGGCCTGCAGGAGCGCTTCGAGGACTCGCTGGGGCTGCTCGAGCGGCGGCTCGGCTGGAGCCGGCGGCCGCTCGCCGACCGCCACAAGCAGACCGGGACCAGGCCGGGGCTCGAGAGCCTCGATCCGGGGACGGTCGCCGCCCTGGCGGAGTCGAACCGACTGGACTGCGAGCTCTACCGCTTCGCCGAGGTGAACTTCGCGGGGCAGGTCGATGCGGGCTCGTAGCCTGCTGCACCCGCACCCGGCCTACGTCTGGCGGCCGAGCCAGATCGGCCGCCGGCTGGCGGTCGGCGCCCCGGGGGGGCGGCGCACCGTGACGCTGCCGTGGGGGGCGGCGATCGAGGTCGACACCGGCGAGTCGGTCGGCAGCGGCATCGCCCGGCTCGGCGTCCACGAGGCGGCGGTCACCGAGGCGATGTGGCGGCTCGCCGAGCCGACCGACCTCGCCCTCGACGTCGGCGCCAACATCGGTTACTTCACCTCGCTGCTGGCGAGCCGCGCCCGGCGGGTGGTCGCGCTCGAGGCGCACCCGCTCCTGGCCGAGCGCCTGATCGCGGAGGCGGCGCGCTGGCCGGGGAGGATCGAGGTGCTGCCGGTCGCCGCCTCGGCCGGGGCCGGGGTGGCGCGGCTGGGGGAGCCCGCGGGCTTCGCCCGCAACGCGGGCACGGCCTCGATCGGCCTCGCCGCCGAGCGCACCTTCGAGGTGAGGACGGTGGCGCTCGACGAAGTCGTCGGCACCGCCCCGGTCGGCATCTGCAAGATGGACGTCGAGGGGCACGAGATGATGGTGCTCGACGGCTTCCGCGAGGCGCTGGCCGAGGGGCGGGTCCGCGATCTCTTCTTCGAGGAGCACGAGCCGCTGCCGACCCCGGTCTCGACGCGGCTGACCGATCACGGGTACCGGGTCTTCTCGCTGCGTGGGCGCCTCGACCGGGTCAGCCTCGGCCCTCCCGCGGCGGCGTCGCGAGACGACGCGCCGACCTACCTGGCGACGCTGGAGCCGGAGCGGGCGCGGCGGCGGCTGCGCGGCCTCGGCTGGCGCTCGCTGCGGGGCCGGCGGTGACCCGGGCCGCCCCGGACGCGGTCCGGGTGGCGGCGATCTGCCTTCTCGTCGACCGGGTCAGCGCCGAGGTGGTGAGCGCCCTGCGGGCCGCGGGCGTGCCGTCGCTGCTGATGAAGGGCCCGGCGATCTCGACCTGGATCTACGCGGGCGAGCCGCGCAGCTACGCCGACACGGACCTGCTGCTGCGCGAGGCCGACTGGAAGCGGGCGACGGCCGTGCTCGAGTGCCTCGGCTTCGCCGACGACCTCGCCCCGCTCGACCGACCGCGGACCGGATCGCTCGACAGCCACCCCTACGTTCGCGCCGCCGACGGCGCCGCGGTCGACCTCCACCTGACCCTGTTCGGGATCGAGGCCGCGCCGGCGGAGGTCTGGGCCGCCTTCACCGCCGAGGCGGTACCGCTGGAGGTCGGCGGGGTCCAGGTCGCCGTGCCCTCCTACCGCGCCCGCGCCCTGCACATCGCGATGCACGCCGTCCAGCACGGCGGCGACGCCCACCCCAAGCCGATGCGCGACCTCGAGCTGGCGCTCGAGCGGGTGCCGCGGGAGGTCTGGGCGGAGGCGCTCGAGCTGGCGCGGGAGCTGCGGGCGGAGGCCGCCTTCGCCGCCGGCCTCGGACTGACCGGGCGCGGCCGATCCTTGGCCGCCGCGATCGGCGCGACCTCGGCCCCGCGCTCCGCGCGGGCCCGGTTGCGGGTCGAGGGCACACCGCTGGCGGAGGGCTTCCTCGAGCTCGCCGCCACCAGGCGCCGCGACCGCCTGGCCCTCCTGCTCGCCGTCCTGATCCCGCGCCCGTCGTTCATGCGCTGGTGGACGCCCCTGGCCCGCCGCGGCATACGCGGCCTGGCGGCCGCGTATGCCTGGAGGTGGGTGTGGCTGCTCTGGCGAGCGGTGCCAGGGTACGTGGCGTGGCGACGCGCCGCCCGGGGGTCCAGGCGGGTGGCGTAGGGCCGGCGGCCGTCCGAGTTGCGTCCCGGCGTCTCGTGGCGGCCACAACCTGCCGGGGC
>DASZUH010000384.1:0-4579 GCA_035547715.1 Solirubrobacterales bacterium | reverse complement strand
GTTGCCTAGGAGACGACGAGCGGCTGGCGGTTCCGCGACCGGACGTCGTCGGCGGAGCGGACCTTCACCGGTTCCCCGTGGGCATGCAGGGAGCGCTCGAGGGCCTCCAGGGCGAAGACGACTTCGAGACCGAGGCGAGGGCTGGACACCGGGGTGGTGCCCTGGCGGATCGCCGCGGCGAAGTCGGCCATCTCGAGCCCGAGGGGCTCGGCCGGCTGGATCTGGGGCGCGACCATGTCGCCGGTGCGGTAGGTCAGGCGGTACTCGCCGAAGGTCGCGGGCGGCTCGGAGAACTCCAGCCCGCGGTCGTAGAGCCGCACCGAGTCGTCGGCGGCGGTGTCCTCGTACTGGACCATCCGCCTGCTGCCCACGATCACCATCTGGCGCACCTTGCGCGGCGCCAGCCAGGAGAGCTGGACGTTGGCCTGGGCGCCGTCGGCGAAGCGCAGGGTCATGAAGGCGGTCTCGTGGACGCCGTCCTGGAAGACGCTGCGACCGTTGGCCGTCACCTCGACGAGGGGCTTCCCCAGCCAGTAGAGCAGGATCGACAGATCGTGGGGGGCGAGGTCGAGGATGACGCCGTCGCGCTGGTAGATGCCGAGGTTCATGCGCGACGAGGTGGCGAAGTAGATCTCGCCGAGCTCATCGGCGTCGATCAGCTCTTTGACCTTGTTGACCGAAGGGCTGTAGAGGAACGTGTGGCCGGGCATCAGGACCCGCTCGACCTCTTCGGAGAGGGCGACGAGTTCGGCCGCCTCGCCGGCGGTCCGTGCCAGCGGCTTCTCCACCAGCACCTGCTTGCCCGCTTCCAGGGCGCGGCGCACCAGCGGGTAGTGGGTGTGGGGCGGCGTCGCGATCGCGACGGCCTCGACGTCGGGGTCGGCGAGCGCCTCCTCGAAGTTGGCGATCGAACGTCGGCCCGGGGTTCGCTTTTCGAACTCGGCGACGCGAGCCGGGTCACGCTCGCAGAGGGCGACGAGCTCGAACTCGGGGCGCTCGATCACGTTGCGGACGATGTTTGGACCCCAGTAGCCGTAGCCCACGACCACGGTCCCGATCGGTTCGGTGTTTCCCTGTTCCTGAGTCATGCCAAAGAAACGGGGAGGCCCGGCCGATATTTGCGTCGAGGAGATGAACATTGGATGAAAAACGACGGATCGGCGGCGCGCGGCGGCCACGGACACGGAGGACAGAAGTAATGCATCGGGGTGCCCGTTGTCTCCCAGAGAAGTCGATCCGACCGCCGCGTCCTGGAGATACCAATCGTGACTTTCATTTCCGCCCTCAAAGAGCTCTGGAGCCGGCGCGTGCTGGTCGTCCTTGCCGTCGTGATCGCCGCCGTCGCGGCGATCCTCTCCGTCTACCACGTGAGCCTCAGCCCGTTTTCGCTGAGCAAGGACCCGACCAGTCAGGCCAACGCCTCGACCGAAATCCTGGTCGACTCGGCCCACTCTCCGATCGCGGGCTCGAAACGGGACCTCGAGGGGCTGGTCGGCCGCGCCGCGGTGTTCGCGCGCATGATGTCGGGCGGGGACATCGTTCGTCAGATCGCCGGCGAAGCCGGCGTCCCGGCCGACCAGATCGAAGTCGCCGGGCCCGAACCGTTCCCGGAAGAGGCCCCCGGCGTCACCGAAGGCGCGGGGAAACTGCCGCTGGGCCTGACCTTCACCTCCGAGCCGGAACTGCCGATCGTGGCCGTGACCAGCCGGGCGCCCACCCCCGAAGTCGCGGCGGCGCTCGCGACCGCCGCGCCGGAAGCCCTGCGCGGGCTCGTCCAGTCGGTCCAGAAACGCCAGGAAACCCCGCCCGGCGAACGGGTCGAGATCCGCGTGCTCGGTCCGGCCCGCGTCGGCCAGACCGACCAGGCGACGAGCGCCAAAGTGGGCGCCGCGGTCTTCATCGGCGTGCTGGCGCTCGAGCTTGCCCTGCTGCTCGGAATCCCACGCCTCATCGCGGCCTGGCGCCGTGGTGACGACGACGAGCGGCGCTTCGCCGACAGCCTCGACATCAGCGACATGACGCCCGAGGCCGGCGTCGGCGATCCGATCCCGACCCTGATCGTCGCCGATGCCGACGGCATCCACACCGAGCCGATCGGCAATCGGAACAGCCGGTCCAACTGAGACGGAGACGGAGCACGGAGATGGAAGTCGCACGAATCCTCAAGGCCCTCTGGAAGCGCCGCCTCCTGGTCGCCCTCGGCATGGTCGTCGCCGCGGTGGCCGCCGTGCTCAGCGTCTGCCAGGTCGGCCTGTTCCCGCCCACGCTGACCAGCCGGACCAACGTCTTCGCGACCGCCTCGACCCAGATCCTCGTCGACACCCCGACCTCGGCGTTCGCCAACCTGGAAGACGAACTGACGCCGCTGAATACCCGGGCGAGCGTTTTCTCGCGCTTCCTGGCGAGCCCGATCGCGACCGAGCTGATCGCCCGCGAAGCAGGCCTGCCCGCCGACGCGATCGAGGGCCAGGGGCCCTACGAACAGAACCTTCCGCTGGCCGCGCAGGAACCGACGGCGGAGAAGCGGAGCAGCCAGATCCTCGGTGAGCGGGCCCTCTACAGGCTGCGGTTCGAGAACAACCCGACCCTGCCGATCATCGCCGTCTACGCGCAGGCACCGACCACCGAAGCCGCGCTCAGCCTCGCCGACGCGGTGCCCGCGGCACTGAGGTCCTACATAACCGGCATCCAGGAAGCGCAGCACACCCGGCGGAACCGCCGGGTCGAGATCCGCCGGCTCGGGGATGCGACCGGCGGGGTGGTCAATGCGGGCGTCAACACCCAGATCGCCCTCCTCGTCTTCTTCGTCGTGCTCATCCTCTGGTGCCTGCTCCTGATCCCGGCCCAGACCATCGTCAACGGCTGGCGCGAGCAGAGCAAGAAGGACGACGATGGACACGGGCCGAACGGAACGGGCGGCCACACCAACGGCCGGCTCGACCACCACGACGAGTCCGCGCTGCGCCCCTATCTCGAACGAACGACCCTCTGACGTGACCGCGGCCCAGCGCATCGATTCCTGGCCGCGGACGCGGCGTCCGCTGCCCTGGCTCTTCGCGATCTTCCTCGCGGCGATCTTCCTGGTCCCGGTCGACGCGGTCCACCTCAAGGTCCACCTCCCGTTCAGCTCGGACCTCGACCGCTTCCTGGTCGCGATCATCCTCGTCGTCTGGGCGGGCGGGGTGCTGGTCCGGGGGCCGGGCAGCCGTCTGCGCCTGCGCCCGCGCGGTTGGGCGCTGCCGGTGTTGATCTTCTTCGGGCTCGCCGTCCTCAGCATCGTGCTGAACATCGGGCGGATCACCAACCTCGGCGAATTCGCGGTGGCGGAGAAACGGCTCGCCCTGCTCGTGTCCCTGGTCGCCGTCTTCGCCGTCTTCGCCGTCAGTCTCCGGGTGACGGAGCTGCGGGCGTTCGCGACCTTGATCGTCGTCCTGGCGACGATCACCTCGCTGGGGACGATCTACGAGCAGAAAACCGGCGACAACCTGTTCTACTCGACCGCGTCATCGGTGCTCTCGCCGATCGCCGAAGTGGAACCGGCGCCGACCGAACAGTCGCCCGCCTCCTCGGTGCCCGGGAGACCACTGATCTCCGGCCCGACCAGGCACGCGCTCTCCGTCGCCTCCCTGCTCGGGATGGCGCTTCCCTTCGCCGTCGCCTTCGCGGCGATGTCGACCGAGTGGCGCCGCCGCCTGCTCTGGGGGCTCCTCGCCTGCCTGATCCTCGCCGGCGCGCTCGTCACCCAACGCCGCTCGGGGGTGATCGTCCCGGCGGTGGCGCTCGCGGCGTTGTTTGCGATACGACCACGAAAGATGGCGCCGCTGCTGCCGTACGCGATCGTCGCGATCGCCGTCGGCCTGGTCCTCTCGGGGGGCACGATCAGCGCCGTCAACCAGCTGTTCAACGGCGGCGACAACGCCTCGACCGAAGGGCGCACCTCCGACTACGCCGCGGTCGTCCCCGACCTCTTGACCCACCCGGCGATCGGGCGCGGCTACGGCACCCTCAACTCGATCAAGGTCGACACCTATCGGATCTTCGACAACGAGTACCTGGGGACGGCCTACCAGATGGGGCTGCTGGGGCTGCTCGCCTTCGTCGCGATGATCCTCGCCCCGGTCTTCATCGTCCGCAACGTCGCCCGCTCCGACAACCCGCTCCGCGGGCCGCCGGCCCTGGGCGCGGCCGCGGGTTGCCTGGCGTTCGCCGTGGCCACCGGGCTGTACGACATCCTCAGCTTCCCGCAGGCTCCGTATCTCTTCTTCTTCCTGGCGGCGATGTGCACGACCGCGGCCTCGGTGGAAAAGGTGGCGCCGGCGGAGATCGCCGCAAGTCGGCTCTCCGGGGCGCGCGGCCGTCGCCGCGTGGAGCCAGCGCGGCCGGTGGTCGAGCCGGCCTGAGTCAGCGGCGCCGCGCGCAGCTGCGCCGCACCGTCCGTCCGTCGATACAGACCTTCGCCAGGTTGTCGTCCCAGACGTTGCCGCGCCAGGTCCCGACCCCCGGGAAGTAGTTGATCGCGATCCCGTAGGAGCCGGAGTGGGGGTAGTAGCCGCTCGCGTCGGGGCCGCCCGCGCAGACG
>DASZUH010000383.1:0-5219 GCA_035547715.1 Solirubrobacterales bacterium | reverse complement strand
CGACAAGGGCTACGGGTTCATCACGCCCGATGACGGCTCGAAGGACGTCTTCGTTCATCACAGCGCCATCCTGGGTGAGGGCTTCAAGTCCCTGACCGAGGGCGCCAAGGTGAGCTACGAGTCCGAGGAAGGCCCGAAGGGTCCCGCCGCGGCCAGCGTTCAGCAGACTTCGTAGAGCGCGAGCTCATAGACAGTCTGGGAAGCCCGCACTCGTGCGGGCTTCGTCTTGTTATGACCCGTTTCTCCGGCGGGCACGGCGCGTGCCGGGGCCGACGCCGTCCCCCAGCTACGCTCATCAACCCCTTCTCTTCCCTCCCCGAGACACACTTATGACCGCAACCCGAGACGACCTGCGCAACTGCGCGATCATCGCCCACGTCGACCACGGCAAGACGACGCTCGTCGACGCCATGCTCTGGCAGACCGGCACCTTCCGCAAAGGCCAGGAGGTGGCCGAGCGGGTGATGGACTCGATGGACCTGGAGCGCGAGAAGGGCATCACGATCCTCGCCAAGAACACCGCCGTCCAGCACGGCGGCGTCAAGCTGAACATCGTCGACACGCCGGGCCACGCCGACTTCGGCGGCGAGGTCGAGCGGGCGCTGACGATGGTCGACGGGGCGCTGCTCCTGGTCGACGCCTCCGAGGGCCCGCTGCCGCAGACGCGCTTCGTCCTGCGCAAGGCGCTCGACCGGCGGCTGCCGATCATCCTCGTCGTCAACAAGGTCGACCGGCCGGACGCGCGGATCTCGGAGGTCGTCGACGAGGTGTACGAGCTGTTCATCGACCTCGACGCCGACTCCGAGCAGATCGACTTCCCGATCGTCTACACCAACGCCAAAGACGGCTGGGCCTCGCTCGAGGAGGGCGTCGAAGGCACCGATCTGATGCCGCTGCTCGACCTGATGCTGGAGAAGATCCCGGCGCCGACCTACGACGAGGGCGCGCCGCTGCAGGCGCACGTGACCAACCTCGACGCGTCACCGTACCTGGGCCGCCTGGCGGTCTGCCGGGTGCGCCAGGGGACGATCAGATCGGGCCAGCCGATCGCCTGGTGCCGCGCCGACGGTGAGATCAGACGGGCGAACGTGTCGGAGCTCTTCGTCACCGAAGGGCTCGAGCGGGTGACGGCCAAGGAAGCCGGGCCGGGCGAAATCATCGCCGTCGCCGGGATCGAGGAGGTGACGATCGGTGAGACGCTCGCCGACGTCGACGATCCGCGGCCGCTGCCGGTGATCACGGTCGACGAGCCGTCGCTGTCGCTGGTGCTGGGGATCAACACCTCGCCGCTGGCCGGGCAGGGCGGCGGCGACAAGCTGACCGCGCGGCAGATCCGCGCGCGGCTCGACCAGGAGCTGGTCGGCAACGTCTCGATCCGGGTCAAGGACACCGAGCGTCCCGACGCCTGGGAGGTCCAGGGGCGCGGTGAGCTGCAGCTGGTCGTGCTGCTGGAGATGATGCGGCGCGAGGGCTACGAGATGACGGCCGGGCAGCCGCGTGTCGTCACCCGGGAGATCGACGGCAAGGTGCACGAGCCGGTCGAGCGCCTCGCGATCGACGTCCCCGAGGAGCACGTCGGCGCGGTGACGCAGATGCTGGCGGGGCGCAAGGGGCGACTCGAGCAGATGGTCAACCACTCGACCGGCTGGGTGCGGATGGACTACCTGGTGCCGGCCCGCGGGCTGATCGGCTTCCGCACCGAGTTCCTCACCGAGACGCGCGGGTCGGGGATCCTGCACCATGTCTTCGACCGCTGGGAGCCGTGGGCGGGCGAGCTGCGCACGCGGCAGACCGGCTCGCTGGTGGCGGACCGGCGCGGCCAGACCGCGGGCTACTCGCTGATGTCCCTGCAGGACCGCGGGACGCTTTTCGTCGGGTCCGGCGAGGAGGTCTACGAAGGGATGATCATCGGCGAGAACGCGCGCGCCGAAGACCTCGACGTCAACCCGACCAAAGCCAAGCAGCAGACCAACATGCGGGCGGCGAGCGCCGACGTACTGGTGCGGCTGGCGCCGCCGACGCGCCTGACCCTGGAAGCGTCGCTCGAGTTCCTCCGCGACGACGAGTGCGTCGAAGTGACTCCCGACTCGGTCCGCCTGCGCAAGCTGATCCTCGAGAAAGTGACCCGCCTGAAGGCCTCGAAGCGCCGCGACAGCGCGCCCCGCTAGGCGGGGCGCGCGCGAGCGCTGAGCGCCGGCTTCAAGCGAGGCGCCGCCAGGCGTCGAGCGCGGTCGACCGCGTGGGTTCTTCCCCACGGTTCGTTCCTGGGACGCGATTGCGGCGCTATTTGGGGGCGAACTCGGCTTCGATGCCGTCGAGGAGGCGGGCCAGGCCGCGGTCGAAGCGGGTCTCGTCGGCCATGAACTGCATCGCCTCGTCGAAGCTCGCCTCGAAGTCGTCGCCGAAGAACTCGCCGATCAGCGGGTAGGCGCCGGTGGCGAGTTCGCGTCTGAAGAAGTCGACGACCTCGGGCGACCAGCCGTGCTCCTGCTCTTCGGCCTCCTGCAGCTCGCGCAACGAGTAGCCGAAGACGTAGTCGTCGATCTGGCCGATCACTTCGAAGGTCTGCTCGCGCCCGAGGCCGAGACCGGCGACCGCCTGCAGCGACTGCTCGAAGTGGCGCATCCCGTTGGGTCCGGGCGCCCCGTCGTCGCCCATCCGCTGGAAGATCCAGTGGTGGGCGCGGAAGGCGTCGTGGCTGCGGTTGGCGATCTGGGTCAGCGCCGTGCGCCAGTCGTCGGACAGCTCCCCCTCCGGCACCACCACCTCGGCCATCACCGCGTCGCTCATCAGCGCGATCAGCTCGCCCTTGTTGCGGACGTAGTGGTAGAGCGTCATGGTCCCGGCGCCGAGTCGCTGCGCGACGCGTCGCATCGAGACCGCGTCGAAGCCTTCGGTGTCGGCGATCTCGAGTGCCGCGCGGGCAATGTCGGCCCGCTTGTGGGCGGGGCGCCGCGAGGCCGGTTCCTGGCGGAACCAGATCAGCGGCTCGACCTCGTCGCCACCCGGGACGCGAGCGCCGGCCGCCGCCTCCCCGGCCCGTTCGGCCCGCTCGATCGCGCGGGCGACCCTTTCCCCGGCCCGGTCTTCGGCCGCGGCCACCCCCTCCAGTGCCCTGGCGATCTTCGCCTGGGCCTGCTCGGAGTGCTCGCGCACCTTCGCCTCGGCCCGTTCGACCTTCTCCCGATTGCGCTCGAAGCGTTCTTCGGTGCGCTTCCGCGCCCGCTCGTCGCCCTTTTGGTCCGAATCGCTTGACATTTCGTACATCGTACCGCTAGCTTGCTCGTACGGTGTACCACGAGAACGTACGAGGTACGAAATGAACCAAGACCCAAATTCCTCCCACGCCGTCGTGGCCGAGGGCCTCGGCAAGCGCTACGGCGAGCAGTGGGCCCTCCGCGAGTTCGACCTCGCGGTCCCGACCGGCTCGGTGCTCGGCCTGCTCGGCCACAACGGCGCCGGCAAGACGACCGCGATCCGGATCCTCACCACCCTCGCCGCCCCGACCGAGGGCCGCGCCACCGTCGCCGGACACGATGTCGTCACCGAACCGCTGCTGGTCCGTGAACAGATCGGGCTGACCAGCCAGGCGCCGACCGTGGACGGGCTGATGAGTGGCAGCGCCAACCTGGAGATGATCGGCCGCCTCTACCACCTTCCCGCCAAGGCGGCGCGGGCGCGCGGTGCCGAGCTGCTCGCCGAGCTCGGCCTCGAGGACGCGGGCGACCGGCTGGTCAAGGAGTACAGCGGCGGCATGCGCCGCCGACTCGACCTCGCCGCCAGCCTCGTCGCCTCCCCGCCGGTCCTCTTCCTCGACGAGCCGACCACCGGCCTCGACCCCGAAAGCCGCAACGAGCTCTGGGACGTCCTGCGCCAGCTGGTCGGCGGCGGCACCACGGTGATCCTCACGACCCAGTACCTGGAGGAGGCCGACCAGCTCGCCGACGACATCGTCCTGCTCGACCACGGCAAGATCGTCGCCACCGGCACGCCGACCCAGCTGAAGGCGCGGTACGGCGGCGAACGGGTCGCCGTCACCGTCGTCGACCCGGAGCAGCTCGCCGCCACGGCGCGGGCGCTCGAGGGGGTCGCCGCCGGTGCCGCCGAGATCGACGGCGAGGAGCTCCTCGTCACCGCCCCGGCGAGCGAGTCGACGCGGTTGATCGAGGTCGTGCGGGCGCTCGAGGAGGCAGGCGTCGACGCCCACGACGTGCGCCGCCGCGAGGCGACGCTCGACGACGTCTTCTTCTCCCTCACCTCGCCGCGCACCCGCGGCGGGCAAACCCCCACCCCCGTCCCCGCCGACACCGAGGAGGCCGCAGCATGAACGCCAACGCGATCGCCGGCGTCGCCCTGCCCAGGTCGTCTCCCGGGCCCGGCCGCATCCGCTGGCTGGCCTCCGACGCCTGGGTCCTGGCGAAGCGCCAGTTCGCCCACATCCGCCAGATCCCGGAGAAGCTGTTCGACGTCACCTTGCAGCCGATCATGTTCGTGCTGCTCTTCGCCTACGTCTTCGGCGGCGTGATCCACGTCCCGGGAGGCGGCGACTACCACGAATACCTGATCGGCGGGATCCTCGTCCAGACGCTCGTCTTCGGGCTGATGGGACCGGGGACCTCGATGGCGACCGACCTTGGCGAAGGGATCATCGACCGCTTCACCTCGCTGCCGATGTCGCGGCCGGCCTACCTGATCGGCCACCTGACGGCCGAGTTCGCGGCGACCTGCCTGGCGATCACGATCATGGTGGTCAGCGGGTTGATCGTCGGCTGGGGGATCAGCTCCTCGGTGGTCGAAGGGGTCGCGGGTTTCGCCCTGCTGATGCTGCTGGCGATCACGATGATCTGGGTCGGGACCCTGATCGGGGTGCTCGTCCGCTCCGCCGACGCGGTGCAGGGGATCGCCTTCGTCACGGTCTTCCCGCTGACCTTCGTCGCCAACACGTTCGTGCCGGTGTCCGGGCTGCCCGACGGCCTCCGCCAGGTCGCCGAATACAACCCGGTCAGCTGCTGGGCGGCGATGACGCGGACCCTGTTCGGCAACCCGACGGCGCTGCCGTCGAACGCCGCCTGGCCGCTCGAGCATCCCGTGGTCGCGGGCCTGGCCTGGTGCCTCGTGATCCTCGCCGTCGTCGTCCCCCTCACCCTGCGCGCCTACCGCCGCCGCACCACCGGCTGAGCGCGCACGTCGATGGGCCGAAAACTTGCCATATAGGCAAG
>DASZUH010000382.1:0-3911 GCA_035547715.1 Solirubrobacterales bacterium | reverse complement strand
GGTCGACGCCCGGATCGAGCGCGGCCGCACCTACCGCCACGCGCTCGCCCGCCTGCTCACCGACGAGGAGTTCGACCGGGTCATCGTCTCGGCCGGCGCCACCGGGACGCAGGGCCTCTCCGGCGACGACCTGGTCTGGCTACTGGAGCGGGCCCCGGCGGAGGTGATGATCCTGCGTCCCGGCCCCGACGACCACCGCGTCGTCGTCCCCTCGGCCCCCACCGACGGGCGCGCCGTCCCCGCCTGACCGGAGCGCCGGCCGAGGCCCGGGGGAGCGCGAAGGCTTCGTGTCGAGCGCCGGGGGAGCGGGCGCGTTCGTACACGAAGTGCACGGATCCCGTGACGAAGAGCGGGCTGGGCAAGGGACGCGGCCGTCCCGTCCACGGCCCTGGCAGGCTGTGGCCGTGGCCGGGACGGCCGAGGGTGCGGGGAGAGGTCACGGGTCCGTGCGTCCTGCGGGTGGAGACGCGCAGGTTCCGTGACGAAGGCCCATGGTCCGTGACGGCCCCCATGTTGATGGGCCGAAAAGCGCTCTATATCAGCGCTTTTCGGCCCATCAACATGGGGCGGACACGGGAGCATGGCGGAAGGGTGGAGTTCGTCGCGTCCCTGTGACGCCTTCCCTGCGGGACCCGCTCGTCGGCGGTCGGCGGCGCGTCGGGGCAGGACGATCCGCCCGCAAAGGCCCGGGGCGCGCAGGTTCCGTGACGAAGACCCATGGAACGTCACGGTTCGGCCCGTCCTCTTCGGACGTCCGGGACCTCCGTTCGCTGCTCCTACCGCATAGGGGTACAAACAGCGAACGGAGGGATCGGGACCCGGATCCAGGTGACCGAAGCCATGAGGACCCGTGACGTTCCTCGCGGGACCGTGACGGAAGCCCGCACCTCCTCCCGTCCCTGTGCCGCCTTCCCGCCGAACCCCTCACGTCCCGGGCGTCTCGTGGCAAGCGGGCAACCTGCCGGGGCCGCCACGAGACGCCCGGGACGCACCTCGGACGGCCGCAACGGCCGCGGCCGCGGCCCAGCGGGCCGGACCGCCGCGCCTAGTGGTTGCGCTTTTTCGGCAGCGTGTGGAAGACCGCGTCCCAGGTCGGCGAGGAGACGCCGTATCCGTAGCGGTGGTCCTGGAAGTGGTGGCGCATATGCTGCTCGCGCAGCTTCTTGCCGAGCTTCGTCTTCGGCACCACGTGGTGCAGGTAGTAGTGCGTGTAGTCGTAGGTGAGGTAGCCGAACATGAAGCCGCCGAAGGCGGGGAAGGCCGCGTCGCCGAGGACCAGGTAGAAGCCGAGGAAGAAGAGCGCCGCCAGCGGGATCGAGACCGACGGCGGCATCACCAGGCGCATCTTGTCGTTGGGATGGTCGTGGTGGACGCCGTGGATGATGAAGTGCATCCGCCGGCCGAAGGCGTTGTCGGGCTCCCAGTGGAAGACGAGCCGGTGCAGCCAGTACTCGGTCAGCGTCCAGAAGGCGAAGCCGCCGAGGGAGATGGCGATCAGCTGCCAGGCGTTCCAGCCCTTGGTCACGCCGATGACCTCCATCGCGACGACCACCGGGACGAAGATGATCGCCGGGATCACGGGGTGGACGCGCGAGAAGTAGTTGAGGAATTCGCTCTTGAAGAGGGGCGGCGATGCCGCCAGTCGATCGGTGCGCTCGTGAGCCTCCATCTGGCCGAATGTTAGCTGTCGCTCCCCGTCCGTTTCGCAACTCGCGGGGATTTGTGAAAGCGCTGTGACGCAGATGTAGCGATTTGCGGAATCACGCCCGACGCGTGCCTGGCGAGGTTGCTTTCATGCCCGGGCCGATGCCGCGCAAGCCCAAAGCTCCCACCTGCGAGGACTGCTTCTTCTACAAGAACCTCCTCTGCGCCCTGGAGCTCGACGAGGCCTGCGCGACCTTCCGTCCCAACCGTCCCGAGGGCCTCGTGCCGCCGCGCCAGCCGGTGCTCCTGATGCGGGCGCCCCGCTGGGCCTCGACCGGCCGGGCCGCCGCCTGACCGCCGCCCGCCCGCGCCGTACCCCGGCGCCCCCGTGGGTATGTTTTAGGCCGATGACGCAGCGGGACCTCTTCGCCGACTTCGCGCGGATGCGCCAGGAGATGGATCAGCTGATGGGCGATTCCTGGGGCCGCACGCGCTACGTCAGCCGCCGCGCCTCGGGCTTCTCCCCCAACGTGGACGTCTACTACGTCGACCAGCCGCAGCGCGCCGTGGTCAAGGTCGACCTCGCCGGGATCGACCTCTCCGAGGTCGGGATCGAGGTCTCCGGCCGGCAGCTGGCGGTCGTCGGCCGCCGCGTCCTGCAGGAGACCGAGGGCCGCGTCTACCAGCAGATCGAGATCCCCTCCGGCCCCTTCCGCCGCGTGGTCGAGCTGCAGGCCGAGGTCGACGCAGGCTCCGCCGTCGCCAACTACGAAGACGGCATCCTCACGGTCGAGCTCCCCCTGCGCGACCCGGCGCAGACCACCCACCAGGTACCGATCGAGCGTCCGTGATGGAGGGCTCGCCCACCCTGGAGGTCGTCGAGACCCCGCTCGACGCCGAGAGCGTCCTACGCGGCAGCGTCACGATCCCCGAGGCGCTGCCGGTCCTGCCGCTGCGCGATTCGGTCGCCTTCCCCGACACGATCACCCCGCTCGCGGTCGGCCAGCCGCGCTCGATCAAGCTCATCGACGACGTCCTCGGCGGCAACCGGATGCTGGTGATGGTCGCCTCGCGCGAGCTCGAGAAAGAGGAGCCGACCCCGGCCGACCTCTACGGCGTCGGCGTCATCGGCGTGGTCGAGCGGATGGTCAAAGTGCCCGACGGCACCCTGCGGATCCTCGTCCAGGCGACCCAGCGCGTCCGCCTCGACGACTTCGTCACCGACCAGCCCTACCTGATCTCGCGGATCACCGATCTGCCCGACGAGGCGGAGCCGAGTGCCGAGCTCTCGGCGCTCAGCCGCAACGTCCAGCGCACCTTCTCGGAGATCGTCGAGCAGATCCCCTACCTGCCGGAGGAGCTGCAGCTGGCGGTCGCCAACATCGACGACCCGAGCGCGCTCTCCCACCTGATCGCCGGCGCCCTGCGGATCGACACCGCCGAGAAGCAGGAGCTGCTCGAAGAAGTCGACGTCGCCAAACGGCTGCGCCACCTCTCGCAGATCCTCGCGCGGGAGCTCGAGGTGGTCCAGCTCGGCAGCCAGATCCAGTCCCAGGTCCAGTCCGAAGTCGACAAAGGCCAGCGCGAGTTCCTCCTCCGCCAGCAGCTGAAAGCGATCCAGGCCGAGCTCGGCGAAGAGGACGAGCAGGCGGCCGAAGTCAACGAGCTGCGGGAGAAGATCGAGGCGGCGAACCTGCCCGAGGAAGCGCGCAAAGCGGCCGACCGGGAGCTCGGGCGGCTGGCCAAACTGCCGCCCGCGGCGGCCGAGCACGGCGTGATCCGCACCTACCTCGAGTGGCTGACCGAGTTGCCCTGGGACGTGGAGACCGAGGACAACCTCGACATCAAACACGCGCGCCGGGTGCTGAACGGCGACCACTATGACCTCGAGGACGTCAAGGAACGGATCCTCGAGTACCTCGCGGTGCGCAAACTGAACCCGGAGAGCCCCGGGCCGATCCTCTGCTTCGTCGGCCCGCCCGGGGTGGGGAAGACGAGCCTCGGGCGCTCGATCGCGAAGGCGCTGGGGCGCGAGTTCGAGCGCATCTCGGTCGGCGGCGTCCGCGACGAGGCGGAGATCCGCGGCCACCGCCGCACCTACATCGGCGCCCTGCCGGGGACGATCGTCCGCGCCCTCCGCGACGCCGGCTCGCGCAACCCCGTCTTCATGATCGACGAGATCGACAAGATGGGCGCCGACTTCCGCGGCGACCCGGCGAGCGCGATGCTCGAGGTGCTCGACCCGGCCCAGAACGACACCTTCCGCG
>DASZUH010000381.1:0-7465 GCA_035547715.1 Solirubrobacterales bacterium | reverse complement strand
CGTGGCGGCCACAACCTGCCAGGGCCGCCACGAGACGCCCGGGACGCAACTCGGACGGGCGCCCCGCCAGCGAAGCACGCAGCCTGGCCCTCCCCAAGGGACGCGGCACCCCGACGCCCGTCCTCCCAGGAAGATGGGCGCCGGGGTGGAAGGTCCGCGCCCGACTAGCGGCGGCGCCGGGCGGGGTGGCAAGGAAAGCCGCTGGTCCGACGCCGAACACCGTCCCTCAGGATGGCGACGCTAGAGGACGGCCGCGTATCCTTTGTTTGCATGGGTATTAGATCTGCGTTGGTCAACGTATGACCGAGTCGGCGGGCGGAAAATTGGGGTTGGCGAACGGGTTGCTCGAGGACCTCGCCTACGGGGTCGCGGTCGCCGAGGCCGACCGCCGGCTCTCCTACGTCAACCGGCGCGCCCGCGAGCTGCTGATGCCCGCCGCCGCCGGGCGCCCGACCGGCGCTCCGCTCACCTGCTGCGAGGCGATCTGCGACCACGTCGAGCCGGTGCTCGGCGGCGGCGAGTGCCTGTCGGAGCGCGCCCGCGCCGCCGCGGCGACCCTGCCCGAGATCCGCATGGACCTGGAGACCGGCACCCTGCAAAGCGCCGTCTGGGTCGCCGCCTCGCCCGCCGCCGACGGGGATCGGGTTGTCTTCCACCTCCGCCCCGGCCAGCCCGGCGACCGCCGCCGCCGCACCGAGGCCCCCTGGGCGGGCCGCTCCGCCGACGAGGCGCCCGACCTCCAGATCACGACCCTGGGGCGGTTCGCGGTCGAGGGCCCGGACGGGCCGATCGGCGCCGACTGGCTCGGCCGGCGCCCCGGGCAGCTGCTCAAGTTCCTGATCTGCGAGCGGCGCCGGGCCGTCACCAGCGACCAGATCAGCGAGGCGCTCTGGCCCGAGGCGGGCCCAGCCGAGAGCGGCAACCGTCTCCGCTACAACGTCCACGCGCTGCGCGGCAAGCTCGAGCCGGGGCGCGAGCGGCGCGGCGCCGGTCGCTTCGTCCTCACCCCACGCGGCGGCTACGCGCTCGACTCGGCGCGGGTGTGGATCGACGCCGACCGCTTCGAGGTCGAGGCGCTCGCCGGGCTCGGCGCCGCCGACCAAGGCCTCCGCGAGGAGGCCGAGGGACACCTCGCCGAGGCGCTGTCGCTCTACCGCGGCGACTTCCTCGCCGGCGACCCCTACCTCGACTTCGCCCTGCCCGAGCGCGAGCGCCTGCGCGACCTCGCCGGGCGGGCGCTGCGCGAGCGGGTGCGGACCGCCGTCGCCCTCGGCCGCCTCGACGCCGCCGCCGAGCACGGCAACCGCCTGGCCGAGTTGGAGCCCTTCGACGCCGACGCCCAGCGCCTCGTGGTCGAGGTCTGCCTGCGCCGCGGCCGCCACAGCGAGGCTCACCGCCGCTACTCGGTCTACCGCAAGAAACTCGCTGCCTCCTTCGGCAGCGAACCGGGCTGGGACCTGCGCGACGTGGAGTCCGACGTGGCCGCCACCATCACCGGCGGCCAGGCCGACTGAAGGAGGCTCAAGTCCCGACGTCGAATGGCCGAAAAGGTCTCCCGTAAACGCATCCTCGTCCTAAGGAGCCACTTTGGCCTACCAACTCGACATCCCGGACTCCGACCACCAGGTCAAGGTCCGCAACCCGTGGGCGGTGGCCCTGCTGCCGATCATCACCCTCGGGATCTACCACCTGGTCTGGTGGTACAAGATCAACAAGGAGATGAAGGCCTTCGGCGAGGCGCGCGGTTACGACCTCGGCCGCAGCCCGGTGAACTCGCTGCTGGCGCTCTTCCCGGGCGGGATCATCGTCATCCCGGCGCTGATCACCTACTGGAACGGCACCAAGCGCGTCCAGGGCACCTCGGCGCTGGCGGGCCGCGAGCCGGTCAACGGTTGGCTCGTCCTGATCCTCTACCTGCTGCTGTCGCCGGCGATGTGGGCGTACCTGCAGGTCTCGCTGAACCACGTCTGGGAGCAGGAGCTCTCGGCCGCCCCGGGTCAGCCCTCGCCGCCGAAACCCGACGACAACCCGATGCCCCCGAAACTGGCCGACGCCTAGGCCGCCGAGGACGCGTGTCGAGTTTCGGTCCCTGAGGGACCAAAACTCGACGCTCAGTTCGCCAGGAACGCTTCGACGGCGGTCGCGTCGGCCTCGAGCCGGGCGGCCGCCTTTTTCGTGACCCGCTCGAGGTGCTCGATCCCGACCTTGCCGCGGGTGAGGCGCCAGGTGGCGACGGCGCGGCCGTCGACCAGGGCGAAGGGACGGAAGAGGCCGTTGTTCGTGACCAGCCCCCGATGGGGGCCGATGACGTCGTCGCGGGAGGCCCAGCCGAGCAGCAGCGGGTCGAAGGCTCCGAGCAGGCGGGGAGGCGGGAGCGGTGCGGGCTCCTCGCGCCTGCGTAGGTCGACGAGGCCCTCGCCGAGGTCGACGAGCCGGCGGGAGATCGCGGTGAGGCCGGCGCGCGCGTCGCGCAGCGGCAGCCCGGACCAGCGGGCGAGGTCGGCGTCCCTCGCCGGGCCGTGACCGACGAGGTAGCGCCGCGCGAGCTCACCGAGCGCCGCCTCGCGGTCGACCTCCGACCGCTCCCCGAGCCAGTCACGCGCGGCGACGAAGGCGTGCTCTTTGCCGACCATCGGCCCGCGCACGCAGACGCCGTGGAGCGCGGCGAAGAAGAGGACGTGGACCAGCGCCTGGCCTGCGGTCGGCACGTCGGCCGAGTCGAGCCGCTCTCGCAATTGCGCCCGCGTCAGCGGCCCCTCCTCGGCGAGCGCCGCCGCGACGGTGGCGACCCCCCGCTCCGCCTCCGCCTCCTCCACCCCGGTCTGCCGCAGCCGCCGTTCGCAGGAGGTCCAGAGCAGCGGCGTCGTCAGCGCGTGCAGCCACGGATAGTCCTCGGCCCGGACCAGGTGGAGCGTGCCGCGATTGAGCCAGGTGACGAGCAGCTCCCGCCCGGCGAGCGCCTTGTCGACGTCGGAGGCGACGACCCCTTCGCTCCGCGACCGGATCGCGAGCCGCGCCCCCCGCCCATCCTGCCCCTGGATCGCCAGCAACCGCTCCGCGACCGCGACCGGATCGCGGGCGGGCGTGGTCGCCAGTCCTTGCGCCGTCAACCTCGCGGCGTGGATTTCGCTTCCGCGGGTCAGCCTTTACCGGACAGCAGGTTCCAGGCCCGGCGCCAGAAGCTCGGCCCCGGCTCGCCCGCCACGTCGTCCGGCGAGACCTCGAGCGAGCCCGGGTTCTTCCCCGGCGCCGCCAGCCGCGCCGCCGCCGCGGCGTCGATGTTGAGGACCACGCCACGCTCGTAGATGCCCTCGACCTCGGGCGCGTCGACGAACTTGTGGCCACCGGGTTTGCGCGGCGTGGTGTCGAAGATGATGCCGTCGAAGAGGTCGGCCTCGGGGGCGTCGAGCACCCGCACCACGGTGCCGAGATTCACCTCGTCCGAGGAGTAGACGGGGATGCCTTTCTTGGCGACGAGGTAGGAGACCTTGGAGCCGAGATCTTCCATCGAGGCCTGACCCTAAACGAAGACGGTTGGCGACACCTAAACTCGGGGGCGGGTGCAATCCGACCGGGAGGGACACGCATGGGAACCAATCTGGCCTCGATCGTCGACGCGAGCGCGGCGCGGGACGCCGACGCGGCCGCGGTCCGGCTCGGCGGGCAGACGCTGACCTACGGTGAGCTCGACGACCGCGCGGCGCGGCTGGCGACGCTGCTGCGCGAGCGCGGCCTTGAACCGGGCGACCGGGTCGGGGTGATGCTGCCGAACGTGCCCGAGTTCCCGATCGCCTATTACGGCATCCTGCGCGCGGGCGCCGTCGTCGTGCCGATGAACGTGCTGCTGAAACGGCGCGAGATCGCCTTCTACCTGGAGGACTCGGGGGCGAGGCTGCTGCTCGCCTGGCACGGCTTTCTCGAGGAGGCGGCGGCGGGCGCCGCCGCCGCGGGCACCGAGCTGATCGAGGTCGAGCCGGACGGCTTCGGGGCGATGCTCGACGCGGTCGAGCCGAGTACCGAGATCGCCGCGGTCGACGACGAGGACACGGCGGTGATCCTCTACACCTCGGGCACGACCGGCCGGCCGAAGGGCGCCGAGCTCAGCCACGTCAACCTGGTGCGCAACGCCGAGGTCTCGGGCCGCACGAACACGACGGTCGGCCCCGGCGACATCGTCCTCGGCGCCCTGCCGCTCTTCCACACCTTCGGCCAGACGGTGAGCATGAACGCCTCGATGCTGGTCGGCGCGACCCTCACGCTGGTGCCGAAATTCGATCCCGGCGAGGTCCTGGAGACGATGGCGCGCGACGGCGTCACCCACTTCTACGGCGTGCCGACGATGTACGGGGCACTCCTCCACCACCCCGGGCGCGAGGGCTACGACCTCTCCGCGCTGCGGGTCTGCATGACCGGCGGCTCCTCGATGCCGGTCGAGGTCCTGCGCGGCTTCGAGGACGCCTTCGGCGCGATCGTGCTGGAGGGCTACGGCCTCTCGGAGACCTCGCCGGTGGCGAGCTGCAACCACCCCCACATGGAGCGCAAGGCGGGCTCGATCGGGACGCCGATCGAGGGCGTCGAGATGCGGATCGTCGACGAGAACGACGCCGAGGTGCCGCGCGGCGAGGTCGGCGAGATCGTGATCCGGGGGCACAACATCATGAAGGGGTACTGGGGGCGCGACGACGCGACCGCCGAGGCGCTGCGTGGCGGCTGGTTCCACAGCGGCGACATGGGCCGCGAAGACGAGGAGGGTTACTTCTACGTCGTCGACCGCAAGAAGGACATGATCATCCGCGGCGGCTACAACGTCTACCCGCGCGAGGTCGAGGAGCTGCTCTACGAGCACCCGGCGATCCGCGAAGCCGCCGTGCTCGCCGTCCCCCACCCCGAGTGGGGCGAGGAGGTCGGCGCCGCGGTCGTCCTCGAACCGGGCGCCGAGATCGCTCCGGAGGAGATCAGCGCCTGGGTCCGCGAGCGGATCGCCGCCTACAAGTACCCGCGCGTGGTCTGGTTCATGGAGGAGCTGCCGAAAGGGCCGACCGGCAAGATCGTCAAGCGCGAGATCGAGGTCCCGGCGCAGGTCGACGCATAGGGACTGGCCGCGCAGCCGGCCCTGCGGTACGCTTCGGTACCAGCGTCGGCCACGACAGGAAACGGGGAATGAGATGAGCGTCGCCTCCCAGCGGTTGATGGAGAACGTCACCTACGAGGACCTCTACCGACGATGGGAGCAGGGCAACTGGTCCGCCTACGACCTCGACTTCTCCGCCGACGTCGCCGGCTGGGCCGGCCTCTCCGACATCCAGCGCCGCTCGGCGATGTGGATCTACTCGATGTTCTTCTACGGCGAGGACCGGGTCGCCGACACGCTCGCGCCCTGCTCGCGCCCTACGTCACCGCGGCGCCGACCGAGGAGCAGTCCTACTTCCTCGCCACCCAGCAGGTCGACGAGGTCCGCCACTCGCTCTTCTTCCACCGCTTCTTCAAGGAGGTGATCGGGGTCGGCGGCGAGAGCGTGCAGGAGACGCTGGCGGCGACGCTGCCGCAGCTGAACTGGGGCTACCGCGGGGTCTTCGACCGGCTCGACCGGATGGCGCTCGAACTGCGCGCCGACACCTCGCTGCCGAAGTACGCGCAGGCGATCACGCTCTACCACCTGATCGTCGAGGGCAGCCTCGCCCAGCCGGGCCAGCACTTCATCGAGGACTTCTTCGCCTCCGAGGAGACGATGCCCGGGTTCAGCGCCGGGATGGCGAACGTCTCCCGCGACGAGCAGCGCCACATCGGCTTCGGCGTCAAAGTGCTCTCCGAACTGCTGGCCCCGGGCCATCCCGCCTCGGCCGAGTGCCGCGCCGCGGTGGTCGAGCTGCTGAGCGAGGTGCTCCCCTACAGCCCGGCGGTCTTCCGGCCGCCGAACCTCGACCGCGCCTACACCGAGTGCTACGGCTTCTCGCTCGAGGACATCTTCGCCTTCGGCCTCAAACTGGTGCGGCAGCGCTGGCGGACGATCGGTTTCCCGACCGAGGAGATGCCGCCCGGCGTCTTCCCCTTCGATCCCGACAAGTCGGAGGAGCAGATCGCGGCCGACCAGGTGAAGCTGATGCTCGGCGGCATCCTCGGCCCGAGCGACGGCAGCGTCGTGCCGAGCACCGACCCGGAGCTGATGCGCCTCTGGTTCGACGTCACCTCGCGGGTCGCCGACCCGAGCGCCGCCAACGGCACGCCGCTCGTCTACCAGTGGAAGTTCAGTGACGCCGAGCCCTGGCACCTGACGATCGCCAACGGCACGACCCGCGCCGAGCCCGGCCTCGCGCCGGACCCGGCGGTGACGATCGAATCGACCTGGGCCGACTGGCTCGCCTCGACCAAACCGGATGCCAAGCCGCTGAAACTGCTCCTCAGCCGCAAGATCCGCCCGCACGGAAGCCCGCGCGAGCTGCTGCGGATGCGGAAGGTCTTCGGCTAGGGGGCGGCCGTCCGAGTTGCGTCCCGGGCATCTCGTGGCGGCCCTGGCAGGTTGCGGCCGCCCCGAGACGCCCGGGACGTGGAGGTTCCGGGGGGAAGGGGTCACAGGGACGGGAGGAGGTCCGGGCTCCCGTCACCCTTCGGCCCGATTCGTCACGGACCTTCATGGGTTCGGTCACCTGGATCCGGGTCGCGAGGCCTCCGTTCGCTGTTTGTACCGCTATGCGGTAGAAGCAGCGAACGGAGGTCCCGGACGCATGGGAAAGACGGGACGGACTGTGATGTTCCAATCGTCCTCGTGACGGCATCCGCACCTCCGGGCCTTCCTGGGCGGGCCGCCAGCCGCCGACGGGCGGTCCGTCACGGCTCCTCATGCCTTCGGTCACATTCGCCCCGGGGTCGGGAGGGTGCGTTCGTCGCTTGACCACCATAGGCGTACAAGCGACGAACGCACCTGGGCGATGCATGATGAAGTGAGGAGGGACCGTGACGTTCCATGGGTCTTCGTGACGGAAGGCGCGCCTTCCTCGGGGACCCCACGGGGGACGTCCGGACCCCGACCCCTCTCCCCGTAGACCCGGCCGTCCCGGCCACGGCCACAACCTGCCAGGGCCGGGGACGGGACGGCCGCGTCCCTTTCCCAGCCGGGCGGCGGGGCGGCAGCTTGAGACGCTGTCGTCCGAACGTCGAATCACTCGATGGGTCGCTTGATGATGCTCGTCGGCGGTTCTAGTGTCGGGCGATGGAGAGCCTGAGGCTGTTCCGCCGACGTCGATCGTTTGCTCTCGTCGCCGTGCTCGCGGTGGCCGTGCTCGTGTCGAGCTCCGCCGAGGCCGCCACCGCGCGGCCCGTCGTCGCGGCGTCCGCAGGGAAGCCGGTGCTCTTCTCCAGGCAGTGCGCCAACCGGAGCTACAAGCCGACCCTGTTCGTGATCGCCTGCGCCGATGCGAGGACCACCTTCAAGGTGAAGGAATACGCGACCTGGGGCGCCGAGAATGCG
>DASZUH010000380.1:0-3581 GCA_035547715.1 Solirubrobacterales bacterium | reverse complement strand
CTGGTGGCCGGCTCGAAGTACCGCGGCGAGTTCGAGGAGCGCCTCAAGAAGGTGATGAAAGAGATCACCCAGCGGGGCGACATCATCCTGTTCATCGACGAGCTCCACAACCTGGTCGGCGCCGGCGCCGCCGAGGGGGCGATCGACGCCGCCTCGATCCTGAAGCCGGCCCTGGCCCGCGGCGAGCTGCAGACGATCGGCGCGACCACGCTCGACGAGTACCGCAAGTACCTCGAGCGCGACTCGGCGCTGGAGCGTCGCTTCGCCCAGATCCGCGTCGACCAGCCCTCGCCGGAGGACACCGTCCGCATCCTCGAGGGCCTGCGCGAGCGCTACGAACAGCACCACAAGGTGACGATCTCCGACGACGCGCTGGAAGCCGCCGCCGAACTCGCCGACCGCTACATCTCCGACCGCTTCCTGCCCGACAAGGCGATCGACCTGATCGACGAGGCGGGTTCGCGGCTGCGCATCAAGTCGATGTCCACGCCTCCGGTCTACCGCGACCTGGAGGAGGAAATCGAGTCGACGCGGCGCGAAAAGGAGGCCGCGATCGAGGCGCAGGAGTTCGAAAAAGCCGCCAACCTCCGTGATCAGGAGCGCCAGCTGACCACCCGCAAGCGCCAGCTCGAAGACGAGTGGGCCGAGGGTGAGAACGGCGAACGCCCGGTCGTCGGCGAGGAGGAGATCGCCGACATCGTCTCGATGTGGACCGGCATCCCCGTGTTCAAACTGACCGAGGCCGAGACCAAGAAGCTGATCCGCATGGAGGAGGAACTCCACAAGCGCGTGATCGGCCAGGAGGTCGCGATCACCGCCGTCTCGAAAGCGATCCGTCGCTCCCGCGCCGGGATCAAGGATCCGAAGCGGCCGGCCGGCTCGTTCATCTTCCTCGGCCCCTCCGGGGTCGGCAAGACCGAGCTCGCCCGCACGCTCGCCGACTTCCTCTTCGGCGACGAGGAAGCGATGGTCCGGATCGACATGTCCGAGTACATGGAGAAGCACGCGGTCTCCCGTCTGGTCGGCTCGCCCCCGGGCTACATCGGCTACGACGAGGGCGGTCAGCTGACCGAGGCCGTGCGCCGCAAGCCGTACTCGGTGTTGCTCCTGGACGAGATCGAGAAGGCCCACCCCGACGTCTTCAACATCCTGTTGCAGATCCTCGAGGACGGGCGCCTGACCGACAGCCAGGGCCGCACGGTCGACTTCCGCAACGCGATCGTGATCATGACCTCGAACATCGGCGCCGCCGAGATCTCGAAGAACACCTCGATCGGCTTCACCGTCTCCGACGACGAGACCGGGATGTCCTACGACGACATGAAGAACCGGATCATGGGCGACCTCAAACGGGTCTTCCGTCCCGAGTTCCTCAACCGGATCGACGAGGTGATCGTGTTCCACAAGCTGGCCAAGGACGAGGTCAAGGAGATCATCGACCTGATGATCAACCGGGTCCGCGTCCAGGTGGCGGAGCACGAACTCCAGCTCGACATGACCGAGGAGGTCAAGGACTACCTGGTCGACAAAGGCTGGGACCCGGCGATGGGCGCGCGTCCGTTGCGTCGGGCGATCCAGCGCTACATCGAGGACCCGCTCGCCGACGAAGTCCTGCGGGCCGGTCCGATGACCCCGGGGTCGACCGTGATGTTCACCCGCGACGCCTCCGGCGACGAGGAAGACAAGCCGCTGCGCCTCGAGATCATCCCGCCGAGCAACAAGAACCCGCTCGGTGAGGAAGAGCGCCCGAAGGTGGGCGTCGGGGCCAAAGAGGGCGGCGACGGCGTGCACGGCCACGAGGCCGGCGCCGACTCCGACGAGTCAGAGCACTGAGCGAGGCATTCGAGTGAAGGAACCCGGCCGCAGCGCGATCGGCACCTGGAGCGGCGGCCGGTTCCTCCACTTCGGTGAGGCGATCGAGGAGGATCGCCTCGCCGCGTTGCTGCGCCCCGGCGACGGGATCGACACGGTCTTGACCGCCGACGCCTACGGCACCGGCGGCGCCGACAAGGTGCTGGGCCGGGCGCTCGCGGGCCTCGCCCGCGAGGACTACTCGCTGGTCGGTGCCGTCGGCCACGACTTCTACGAGGGTGAGCGCAACGGGCCGAAAGGCTTCCCGCGCTTCACCGACCCGAGCCTGCGCGGGCCGGGCGACTATGCCTCCTACCTGCGGATGGCCACCGAGAAGAGCCTCGAGCGCATCGGCGCCTCGGCCTTCGACCTGCTGCTGCTCCACAACCCCGACCGGATCGGTTACTCCTCGGAGGTGGTCTGGGACGGGATGGCGGCACTGCGCGAGGCGGGCCTCGCGGCGCGGATCGGCGTCGCGCCCGGCCCCGCCAACGGCTTCACGCTCGACCTGATCGCGTGCCTCGAGCGCTTCGGCGATCGCATCGACTGGGCGATGATCATCCTGAACCCCTTGGAGCCCTGGCCGGGCGAGCTGGTCCTCGACGCCGCCGCCCGCCACGAGGTCAAGGTCATCACCCGCGTCGTCGATTACGGCGGCCTCTTCTGGGACGACCTGCGGCCGGGCATGGAGCTCGCCAAAGGCGACCATCGGGGCTTCCGGCCGCCGGGCTGGATCGAGGCCGGCCTCGCGAAGCTCGACCGCCTGCGCCCCTTCGCCGAGCGCGCCGACCTCACCCCGATGGGCCTCGCCTGCCACTGGAACCTCGCCCACCCGGCGGTCGAGTGCGTCGCCCCGACCCTCATCCAGGAGGTCGGCCCGGACTCCCGCACGATCGAGTCCGAGCGCGCCGAGCTCGCCGCTCTCCCGGCCGACCAGCGCCTCTCCCCCGAGGACATCACCGCGATCCGCGCGATCGGCGACAACACCGGCTCGATGGCCCTCAAGGGCGCCAACCCGACCTTCGAAGGCGCCGAGCAGCCCGACGGCTGGCCGCTCACCCCCGACCTCGCCGAAGTCGGCGACCGCTGGGGCATCGACCCCGAGCGCGACCTCGTCGCCACCGCGGCGTAGGAGGACGGGGCCCGGGTCGGGGTCCGGGGATTGACCGGGGCCGGGAAAGGGACGGCCGGGGGACGGCCGGGTCCACGGGGGGAGGTCGAGGGACCGTGGCCGCAGGGTCACGGGAGAGCGACGGAAGGCCCACGGACGACGCACGGATCCGTCACCAAGATGAGGCGCCGTGACGAAGGCGCCGGGATCTCCACGCCTCGGCCCGTGTCGCACGACACGCACGCAGGCGCGGGCGACCTGGGTTACGCATGGGTTAACCCAGGTCGCCCGCACCTCCTGGGGCCCTCCGTCCCGGCCCAGGATGTGACGGAAGGCTCAGAGAAGCGTCACGTCCCCGGCGCCTTCCCGGCGTCTTCGTCACGAGGCGACCCGGCCCGGCCGAGGTGTGGCGTCTCCCGCACGGGGATCCGACACGAGACAGGCCGCCCTTCCGGTCAGGGGTCTCCGTGTGGAGTTCTGGTCGCTCGGCGACCAGAACTCGACGCGCGTCGGCGCGGGCGCCCGGGTGGACGGTCGGACGCCCGCGTGGTTGGAGAACCGCGCATGGCGCGGTTCTCCGACCACGCTGTCTCCTGACCGTCCGAATCCTCGCCTCCCC
>DASZUH010000379.1:0-4335 GCA_035547715.1 Solirubrobacterales bacterium | reverse complement strand
GTGCTTCCGAGCTTTTCTGCCATATATGGCAGAAAAGCTCGGAAGCACGGCCGGGTGGGGTGGCGGAGCGTCAGTCGAGGACCGGGGCGCCGCCGACGAAGCGGTCGAAGACGTTGCCGAGCAGGCGGCTGACGTCGTTGTCCCAGCCGTCGTGGGAGAGGCTGCCGGAGAAGCCGATCGAGCCGGTGGAGAAGACCGCGCCGCCGTTCTCGCGGGGGACGATCACGAGGTCGGAGTGGACGCGCGGGTTGCGGGCGCCGCCGAGGATGCGGCTGGTCATGTTGAAGTTCTCGCGCGCCTCGAGCATGTCGTCGGAGTGGCCCGCGGAGGTGGCGATCACCTGCGTCGCCGCGGCGGTGCCGAGCAGCGGGTCGACCGCGTCGATCTCGATCCCGGCGGCGCCGCCCATCGTGCCGTAGCGGCCGAAATCGGCGTCCTCGACGCCGGCCAGCGCCCAGGCCACCGGCGAGCCCTCCGCGGCCACCGGCAGGTACCCGGCCGAGGCGCTCGGCGGCCCGGCGGCGACGAAGCCGACGCCGAAGGTCTTCTGCGGCGCCCGCCCGCCGAAGCGCCACGGCCCGCCGAGCCGGCCGGTGAAGCTGAGGTGGTACTCGCCCGGCGCCGCGCACCAGGCCTGGGTGCCGCCCCAGCGCCGGATCTCGATCACCTGCGGATCGTCGGGGTCGTAGCCGGTCACCCAGTACATCCCGTTGCCGCCCATGTACATGAGCCGGCCGCCGCCGGCGACGTAGGCCTCGTAGGCGTCCAGCATCTGCTCGCTCGGGTACTCGGGGTGGGTCCCGGTCATCACGCAGGCGTAGCGGGACAGCAGCTCGGCACCCCCCTCGTGGACGTCGCGGTCGCTGACCACGTCGACGGCGCGGCCGGTGCGCTCGAGCCAGTCGACGATCTGCATGTCGCCGGTGAACTGCCAGACCGGACCGTCGCCGTCGTAGACGGTCGGTCGCAGGGTCAGGAGCGGCCGCCGCCAGGAGGAGTGGCAGACGCCGGCGCCGTCGGAGTGGACCTCATACAGCGAGAGGCCGAGCTCCCGGTGGGCGTCGCGGAAGCGCTCCCAGTCGTCGAGCGCCGGCACCATCTGGTTCCACACCTGCGTGCGGGGGGAGTCGACGCCGACGTGGTCGTTGCCGTAGGCGAGGTAGCTGTTGGTCGAGAGGACGAGCAGCGCCGGCGCGGTGGCGGTCCCGGCGGGCGGGCGGACGACCAGGGGCACGAGGTCCTCGCCGCCCTCGGGGTCGGTGAGGTGGACGGCGTAGGCGCCGCTGGGCAGGTCGGCGGGGAGGGTGAGCTCCGCCTGCGGGGTCCAACCGCAATCGGTCATGTCGGTGCGGTGGAAGTGGACGGCGGCGTACTGGTCGGGGGCGAAGCGGAAGTCGTCGACCTGGCCGTCCCAGGTCGAGGACGTGACGGCGCGGGTGGGGTGGTTGACCAGGGTGAAGTGGCGTTCCTCGGCGGACGAGTCGGTGAGGAGGGACGGGTGGTCGATGCCGGTTCGGGTGATCTGGTCGGAGGCGTTCCAGGACGCGATGTGGCTGATCGCCGGGGCCTCCAGCTTGCCGTCGAAGCCCTCGATGGGCTGACCGTTCGGGTCCAGGGCGGCCGCGGCCAGGAGGAGAGGAGCTGCCGCCGCTTGCGGGGTACCGGGAAGAGGGGCTTCGGTGCGGTGCGGCTCGCCGCGGCCGGTCGCGAGGCGGTTCGAGGTGAAGGTGCCGACCGGGGTGACGCTCAGGGCCGCGCGGGACGAGGGGGCGTCGATGGTGGCCGTCAGGGCGTACCAGCAGCCCTGCTTCAGCGGTTCGGGCGTGGTCAGGTCGAGATCGCCGGCGTCGGTCGCGCACCAGAGGCGCGGGTGGCCGTCGGCGGAGAGGCCGAGGCTCCAGCCGGCGGCGCCGGCCTCGTCGCGCTGGGCGATCGCGGCTTGAGGGCCGGCGCCGGGACGGGTCGGGCAGATCGTCACGGTGATCGTCAGCGGGGACTCGAGGTGGTCGAGCGGCAGCGGCACGGCGTGGCCGTAGGAGCCGATCGCGGTCGTCTGTTCGATCCCCTCGCGCTCGATCGCGTCCACGCCCGCGACCGGCTCGGCCCGCCGCTCGACGCCGAAGCCGGGGATCTCGAGCGCGTAGAGCCGCACCAGCTCGGCCCGCCAGGTCGGCGCGGTCGAGGAGACGTGGAGCTTGACCGCCTCGCCGCCTTCGGCGCTGATCGCGTCGAGGTAACCGATCGTCCCCGGCGGGACGAGGACGTCGCCGGCGGTGCCGCTCACCCCGCACCTCCTTGCAGGGCGCCGTAGTCGGCGAGGCGACGGAGGAAGACGGCGTGCTCGGCCTCGCCGCGGGTCGCGAAGCGCCCACCGTCGTCGAGCCGCGTCGGCGGGGCGCCGCGCTCGCTCGACCTCACCCCCACCTCGAAGCCCTCGCCGTCGTCCAGCACCAGGTACCGCGGGCACTCGGGGTCCGGGTTGCGGCGGAGGAAGTCGAGCACCTCGACCAGCGCGGGCGAGTGCGGTCCGAAGGGGCGCGCGCGGTGCTCGGCCACGAGCTCGTCGTCGACCAGGCCGTGGACGCGACGCAGGAGGATCTCCCGGTCGTGGAGGGAGAGCGCCATCAGGCCTCGTGCACCACGCGGCCGCCGACGCCCGTCTGCAGCACCGCGGCATCGCGCAGCGCCTCGGGCTCGGACTCGACCGGGTCGACCGCGAGCGCCGCCCAGTCGGCGAGAAAGCCCGGCCGCAGCGCCCCGCGCTCGCGCTCGGCGAAGACGTAGCGCGCGGCGCTCGTCGTCCACATCCGCAGCGCCCGCTCGCCGTCGATCGCCTCCTCGGGCCCGAGCGGCCCCTCGAAGCCCTGCGCCGCGCGGCTGCGCGCCTGGTACATGCCGAAGAGCGGCGCCTGCGGGAAGTCGGGACCGTCGCTGCCGCCCGCGACCTCGACCCCGCCGTCGAGCCAGGAGCGCAGCGGCGAGGCCTTGGCCGCGCCCTCGACGCCGAAGCGCGAGGCGAGGCTCCCCGCCACCCGCCACTGCATCCCCGGCTGGATCGAGGCGAGCACGCCGAGCTCGCGGGCGCGGCGGAAGTTCTCCTCGCTCGGCCAGAGGTAGGCGTGCATGACCGAGAAGCGCAGCGGCGCGATCGGCGCCACCTCGTTCGCTTCGGCGAAGGCGTCGAGCGCCAGGTCGATCGCCGCGCCGCCGACCGTGTGGATGGCGAGCGACCACCGTTCGCGGGCGCAGAAGCGGGCGATCGCGCGGAAGGTCTCGGTCGGCGCGGTCTGGTTGCCGAGATAGCCGTCGGTGCCGGGCCACGGCTCGCGCAGCAGGGCGCTGCCGAAGGAGCCGGTGCCGTCGAGGTAGACCTTCACCCCGCCGACCCGCAGCCACTCGTCGCCGAAGCCGGTGCGCACGCCCGTCCCGCGGAAGCCGGCGAGCAGCTCCTCCACCGGCAGGTCGGTGTCGGCGAGCGGCATCGCCCAGGTGCGCAGGGCCAGCTCGCCGTCGGCGTGGGCCGCCTGGTAGGTCCCGATCTCCGCCGCGGTGAGACCCGGCTCGGCGGCGCCGACGATGCCGAGCGCGTGGAAGGAGGGCTGGATCTCACGCAGGGCCGTGCGCCGATCGGCCTCCGAGATCGCCGGGACCTGGGACCAGACGAGCTCGGCCGCGGGCCGCTCGATCAGGACGCCGGTGGGGACCCCGTCCGCGTCGCGCTCGATCTCGCCGCCGACCGGGTCCGGCGTGAGCGCGTCGATCTCGGCGCGGGCGAGCGCGGCGCTGTTGGCGATCGCGTCGTGGGTGCGGCGGTCGAGGAAGACCGGGCGGCCCTTGGTCACCGGGTCGAGGTCGGCGCGGGTCGGCAGCCGCTTCTCCGCGAGCTCCTCGGCCTGGACGTGGGCGGCGACGACCAGCCAGTCGCTCGCGCTCGTGCCGTTCGCCTGGGCCGCCGCGCCGTTCGTCGACCCGCGGCCGTCGAGATGGGCGCCGATGCGGGCGACGATCTCACGCACCGACCTGGCGTCGCTGACGTCGAGCCGCCGCAGCTCGAGGCCCGCGATCAGCGTGTGGACGTGGGCGTCGATCAGGCCGGGGACGACGGTCCCAGGAGCGCCGCAAACCGCCGCCCCGGGCAGCGCCGAGAGCGCCTCGTCGCGCGACCCCACGGCGAGGATCCGCCCGTCGCGCACCGCCATGGCCTCGGCCCGCGGGCGGTCCGGGTCCATGGTGATCAGGTCACCGGTGAGGACGAACTCGTTCAAGGCAGCCCGAAGTACTCCCGCTGCTCCCAGTCCGACACGTCGGCCAGATAGCGGTCGACCTCCGACTGCT
>DASZUH010000378.1:0-2567 GCA_035547715.1 Solirubrobacterales bacterium | reverse complement strand
GCTGAACTGGATGCCGATGACGGTCGACGACCAGGGCTGGCGCGAGACCGCCGAGATCCTCGACCGTGCCCTGCGCGAACTGATGACGGTCGCCGCCGAGAGCCGCGAGCGCCTCGGCGGCGCCGACGGCATCCCGGTGGTGACCGCGATGGCCGCCTTCGAGGCGCCGCCGGGCAAGGGCTGAGCCGGGGGCGGATCAGCTCGCCCCCGCGACCGCCTTCTGCAGTTCGTCCTTGTTCATGCTCGAGCGACCTTCGATGCCGAGCTTCCTGGCGTCGTTGTAGAGCTGTTCGCGGGTGCGGCCGCCGGGGCCTTTGCCCGACTGTTTGCCGCCGCGATGGCTCGCCGAGCCGCCGCGCCTCGAGCTGCGCGACGACGTTTCCGATTCGCCCGAGCGCGCTTTTTCCTTGTTGACCGAGCGCGCCGCGATCTCTTTGGCGCGTTTGGTCGAGCGACCCTCTTTTTCCTCGCTTTTCTTGATGTCTTTGTACTGGCGGTCTCGTTTGCTTCCTTTTTTCACTCCGCGCGGTGGCATCTGCCCCTCCTTCGCAGGTTTGCCTACTCCTCCTCGGTACCCGTTCCCGGCCCGCCGAACAACGGTCGCGGCCAGAGCTTGCGGGTGCGGACGACGTTGGTCTCGGCGCCGAGGACGACGAAGGTCGCGCCGAGGTGGATCCAGGCGAGCAGGCCGATGACGAGGGCGAAGGTGCCATAGACGGCGGAGGCGTTCTTCACCTCGTGCGAGATGTACCAGCCGCCGATCACCTGCAGGATGTCCCAGCCGATCGTCGCCACGAACACGCCCGGGATCAGCGCGCGGGTCGCGACCGTGTCGGCGGTGAGCAGGCGGAAGACGGCGCCGAAGACGAAGAGGTTCAGCACCGTCGCGATCACCAGCCCGGCGACCTTGCCCCCGGCGCCGAGGAAGTCGGCGCCGCCCGCGGCGAGCCCGGAGACGATGGTCGAGACGACCGCGAGGCCGCCGAGCACGACGAGCAGCACGATGCCGCGCAGCCGGGAGCCGACGAAGCTCCGTTCCCCGGACTTCGGCACGCCCCAGCAGCGGTTGAAGGTCTGCTCGGTCTCCAGCACGACGCCGAGCCCGGCGAGCACCGAGCCGACGAGCCCGATCGCGAGGGCAACCCCTGAGCCGTGCAGCGTGCCGCCCTTCAGCTGGTTGCCGATGATCGGGAACTGCGAGAGCGTCCCGCTGACGACTTCTTCGCGCAGTTCTTCGTTGCCGGAGAGGACGTAGCCGAGGATCGTCGTCATCAACAGCAACAGCGGGAAGAGCGAGAAGAAGGCGCGGTAGGCGATCAGCGAGACCATGCTGCCGCCTTCGTCCTCGCCGAACTTCTTCGCCACGCCGAACGGGAACGCCAGCAGCGGGCGGCGGCGCTGAAACTCATCGAAGCGGTGGAGCGGCGCCTTCAGGTCCATGCGCGGACCCTTACCCGGCAGGAGGACGGACTCACGGGCGGTCGGTCGATCAGCCCGAGGACCGGGACGAGGTCCCCTGGGCGGGGGACCGCTAGACGACGGCGAAGAGCGGCTCGAAGCCCTCGATGCGCAAGGTCACGAGACCGTGACCGCACTCGCAGGCGACGGCGTCGATCTCGCCGAGCTCGTCGACCCAGAGGGTCATCTCCGCGTCGCAGCGGGGGTCCGAGCAGACCAATTCGACCTGGAACATGAGAACGATGGTGGCGCCCGGACCGGACGGAGCATCGGACCGGCGTCCGCGCCGCCTAACCTCGGCGGGGTGATCCCGTCCGACGAGGAGCTCCTGCGCGCGATCGTCGCCCTCGGCGACGACGGCTTCGTCCCTCGCCACCAGCTGGTCGCCCGCTTCCGCGGCCAGGGCGAGCGCGACATGCGCCGCGCGATCGGGCGCAGCGCGCGGCGCGGCCTGGTGCTCGAGCGCAAGGACCCCGCGGGCCGCAGCTTCGTCGCCGTCTCGACCGAGGGCTGGCACGCCCTCCGCAGCGGCGAGTTCGAGCCGCGGACGCTGCGGCGCCGCGAGGACTGAGCGCCTGCGGTCCGACTTAACCGCGTATAGGACGGATAACTCGGAGCGCAAGAGGGTTGATTCCACGGCTGGGCGAGGTGGGTCGCGGGGGGCGGCCCGGGGGCGTGGCGGCCGTCCGAGATGCGTCCCGGGCGTCTCGTGGCGGCCCTGGCAGGTTGTGACCGCCACGAGACGCCCGGGACGTGGGGGTTCCGTGGGGAACGGGGCACAGGGACGGGAGGAACTCTGGACTTCCGTGACCCTTCTGCCAGGAACGTCACGGGTCCACATCGGGTGGACGGACGTCCGTGCACTTAGCCCCGCCCTGAGGGGGACAAGTGCACGACTGGTCACCTGTCCACCCGATAAGGGGGACAGGTGACCAGTCGTCGTGGGGCGTGATGTGGAGGTGGGGAGGGATCGTGACGTTCCATGCGTCTTCGTCACGGAACCCGCGCTTTCGTGGCGGATCATGCGCTCCTTCCAGGTGACACGCGCACGTCCCCCCGGCGCACGCCCCGAACCCCCCTCACTCCCCACGGACCCGGCCGTCCCGGCC
>DASZUH010000377.1:0-1665 GCA_035547715.1 Solirubrobacterales bacterium | reverse complement strand
GAGCCCCCCGAGATCCTCTGGCGCCCGACCGCCGCCGCGGTCGAGTCCTCCAACCTCACCACCTACATCGACCACCTGCGGGCCCGGGGCGTGGACGTCGCCGCCTACCCGGAGCTCTGGCGCTGGTCGGTCGAGGACCTCGAGGGCTTCTGGAACTCGATCCTCGACCACTTCGGGGTCGAATACGACGGAGAGCGGACCGTCGCCCTGGCCTCGCGCGCGATGCCCGGCGCCGAGTGGTTCCCCGGCCTGCGCCTGAACTGGGCCGAGCGCGCCTTCGCCGGCCGCGACGAGGACGCGGTCGCGATCCTCCACGCCTCCGAGCTGCGCGACCTCGAGGAGATCACCTGGGGCGCGCTGCGCGCCCGGGTCGCCGCCTGCGCCGCCGGCCTGCGCTCGCTCGGGGTCGGGCCGGGCGACCGCGTCGTCGCCTACCTGCCCAACGTCGCCGAGGCGGCGATCGCCTTCCTCGCCACGGCCTCGATCGGCGCGATCTGGTCGGCGGCCTCCCCCGACTTCGGCGCGGGCTCGCTGATCGACCGCTTCGCCCAGATCGGGCCGAAGGTGCTGATCGCGGTCGACGGCTACCGCTACGGCGGCAGGGACTTCGACCGCATCCCGGTCGTGCGCGAGCTGCAGGAGGCGATGCCGGGCCTCGCCCACACCGTGCTCCTCCCCTACCTCGACCCCGCCGCGGGGGCGGCCGCGGGCGCGGCCGGCCTGCGCGACGTCGTCGGCTGGGAGGAGCTCCTCGCCCGCGGCGCCGATGCCCCGCCGGGCTTCGCGCGCGTCCCCTTCGCCCACCCGCTCTGGGTCCTCTACTCCTCGGGCACCACCGGCCTGCCGAAGGCGATCGTCCAGGGTCAGGGCGGCATCCTGCTCGAGCAGCTGAAGAAGATGCACCTCCACACCGACGCGAGGCCCGGCGACCGCCTCTTCTGGTTCACGACGACCGGCTGGATGATGTGGAACTTCATCGTCTCCGGCCTGCTCACCGAGGCGGCGATCGTGCTCTACGACGGCAACCCCGGACACCCCGACATGGGTGCCCTCTGGGACCTCGCCGAGCGGGCCGGGATCACGACCTTCGGCACCTCCGCCGCCTACATCTCGGCCTGCATGAAGGCGGGCGTCGAGCCCTCGGAGGGCCGCGACCTCTCGCGCCTGCGCTCGGTCGGCTCGACCGGCAGCCCGCTGGCGCCCGAGGGCTTCGACTGGATCTACGAGCACGTCGGCCGCGACACCTGGCTCTTCTCGACCTCCGGCGGCACCGACCTCTGCACCGCCTTCGTCGGCGGCGTGCCGACGCTCCCCGTCTACCGGGGCGAGCTGCAGGCCCGCTGCCTCGGCGCCGCGGTCGAGTCCTGGGACCCCGACGGCCATCCCCACGTCGGCCGGGTCGGCGAGCTCGTGATCACCGAGCCGATGCCCTCGATGCCGCTCTTCCTCTGGGGCGACGCCGACGGCTCGCGCTACCGCGAGTCCTACTTCGAGATGTTCCCGGGCGTCTGGCGCCACGGCGACTGGATCGAGATCACCGAGCGCGGCACCGCGATCATCTACGGGAGGAGCGACTCGACGATCAACCGCGGCGGGATCAGGATCGGCACCGCCGAGATCTACCGCGCCGTGCTGGCGTCCGAGGACGTGGTCGACGCCCTCGTG
>DASZUH010000376.1:0-16134 GCA_035547715.1 Solirubrobacterales bacterium | reverse complement strand
GCGGTCGGGCTGGACGTAGCCGAAGGTCTGGGTGCGCTCGTCGAAGACGACGTCGAGCTCGCCCTCCTTCACCCGCTGGTCGAGCCAGGCGCCGCGGAAGACGAGCCGGCGGATCCAGTGGACGAGGCTGCGGTTGGAGGGGCCGACCAGGTCCTCCCAGTTCTCGTTGATGTGTTCGCCGAGGGGGGAGCTGGGCTCGGCGATCTCGCCGCTCACCGCCAGGTCGAGCAGGTCATCGAGCTCCTCCTGGGTCAGCCCCTGGCCGACGAAGTTCAGCTTCACCGCGGCCTGCTCGACGCGCTGGGCGAAGTCCTCCTCGTTGAACGCGAAGCGGAGCTCTCCGTACTCCAACACGTAGTCGGAGCCGGACTCGTAATTCCCTCGGCGGGTCGTCTTCTTTTCCATGAGTTGAAGCCAAGCTGCGACGGAAGCCCGGTGTCGCAGGGGGTGGATCTTGCCGATCATCCTAGTTGCGTGCCTGCTCGGGCACCCCGCTGAACGCCGGGTTGCACCGAGAAGGGATTTTGGCGATGAAGTCGTGTGATTTTGCGGGAGAGACGTCAGGGCGGGGTGAGTTTCGGGTCGCCGGTGGCTTGGAGGGACGTGGGCCGCTTCGATTCCTCGCCTCGCCAGACGGTCGCCGGACGTGAGGTTCCGGTCGCGGTCGGGATCCGCGCGCGGCTGCTCGGCCTCGCCCTGCTCGACCGCGAGGCGGCCGGTCCGGGACTGCTGATCCCGCGCTGCGCGGCGGTCCACACCTTCGGCATGCGCTTCGCCCTCGACATCTGCTTCCTGGGACGGGACGGCGAGGTCCTGGACGTACGTCCCGCCGTCCCGCCGCGGCGCTTCGTCGCCCGACGCGGCGCGGTCGCCGTGCTCGAGCTCCCCGCCTGAGCGATCGGCCCTCGGCGGCCGAACTTCGCCGCCTTTCGCGCGGCTTCCCCGCATCTTCCGCACGGAAGCGGGGGGCGAAACACCCCGCCCTCAGGACTTGAAACGGCATGCTTACCCCAAGAGAAGAGATCGCGACCATCGTCGTCTGCGAGGACGACGAGCCCACCCTCGACCTGCTCTGCGAGCACCTCGCCGCCGACCGCTTCGAGGTCCTCCCGGCACCGAGCGCCGCCGACGCGCTGCGGCTCTGCCGCTACAACACCCCCGACCTGTTGCTCCTCGACCTGGCGCTGCCCGACGCCTCCGGCCTCGACGTCCTGCGTGAGATCCGCGAGTCCGACGGCCTCCACGCCCGTTATGACCCGCGCCTGCCGGTCATCGTCCTGACCGGCCGCAGCGGCGCCACCGACCGGGTGCGCGGTTTCGAGCTCGGCGCCGATGACTACGTGCAGAAGCCTTTCTCCTACGACGAATTGCGGGCCAGGATCACGGCCGTCCTGCGGCGCCGCCACAGCCGCCGCGACGGGCCGGTGCGGGTCGGCGAGATCCTCATCGACCCGGCCCGCCGCAAGGTGACGGTCGGCGAACGCGAGGTCCACCTGGCGAAGAAGGAGTTCACGCTCCTTCGGGTCCTCGCCTCCGACCCGACCAGGGTGTTCAGCAAGGATGAACTTCTGCGCGACGTGTGGGGCTTCCGCGCGCCCGCCGACAAGACCCGGACCCTGGACAGCCACGCCAGCAGGCTGAGGCGCAAACTGGATCCAGGGACGCAGAAGTACGTCGTCAACTGCTGGGGGATCGGCTACCGGCTCGTCGACGGGTGAGCCGGGCCGGGCCCCGCCCGCGTCCGTGCGGTTGAGCCGGTCCGGGGCGGCTCAAGTGCACGGACGACAAGCCGGGTGAGGCGGAACCGCGACTACTTCTTGGCGACTTTCGGCGGGACCTCGAAGTGGAGCAGCGAGAGGCTCGTCGGGATGCCGTCGGCCTTCGCGTTCGCCAGGCGGGTCGCCGATTCCTCGCCGATCTTCATCGCCTGCTCGAGGGTGTCGCCGAGGATCTTGCTGAGCTCGGTCCAGCCGGTCTCATCGAGGACGAGCGGCGTGCGCGAGATGTGCGTGTCGGTGCGCGAGTCGATCGTGCCCTCGATCATCGCGGCGGTCGCGTCCTGGCCGATCGCCTCGAGGATCACGCCGTCGATGCCCTTGCGCGCCGAGGCCGGGATCTTGGCCCAGTCGGCGTCGCTGAAGAAGGCGCGCTCGGTGGCCCGGTAGAAGTGCTCGACGGCACCGCGACGGGGCTCGGTTTTGACCAGTTCGACGCAGTCGTATTCGAGCAGCGTTTTGACGTGGTAGCTGACGTTGCCGAGCGGCTCGTCAAGCTCCTGGGCCAGCTGGTTCGGGCTCGAGATGCCGCGATTCAGCGAGGTGAGGATGCGGACGCGCAGCGGATGCGCGAGCGCCTTTGCGAGTTGTTGGGTGATGCCCTCGGGGGTCGTTCGGGTTTGGGCCAACGGAGTGTTCTCCTTTCAGGTGGGGCGGGAGGACGAGGGTGGACCGGCGCCAACGTTCTCTGGTGGGGGGAGGCGGCGGTCCGCCCGTTAAGTATTCCAAAACGCTCTGCGGATTCCCTTGCGAGATAGGGGAATCCGTCACATGGAAAGGTACCCCGATTTTGTCGCATTGAGCGAGCGGGAGATTTTGACGCGGGGGGAGAGTGACGCCCCGCCGGGACCTTGAGGGGGCATGTGGTTCGACGACTTCCCCACCCACGTGGCCGCGCTGGCCCCGGCGCGCCTGGCGGTCTGGCCGCTGCTGGGCGGCGCCGGGGCCACCCTCGCCACGGCGGTTCGGGAGGCGCGCAGGCGCACGGTCCTGAACGAGCGCCTCCACGAGGTGCGGCGGCCGTTGCAGGCGCTGGCGCTGATGGCGCCGACCGGGCGTGAGGGCGGCGAGGAAGGGCCGATCGAGATGGCCGCCGCCGCGCTCGCCCGTCTCGAACTGGAGATCAACGGCAGGCGGACGGAGTTGGCGCGGGCGACGATCGCGGTGCGGCCGCTGCTCGAGACGGCGGCGCGGCGCTGGCGCGGACAGGCGACCCTCCGCGGGGGCGGCCTGACCGTGCGTTGGCGCGGCGAGGAGGCCGCCGTCGTGGGCGACCGCCTCGCGCTCGCCGCCGCTCTCGACAATCTGATCGCGAACGCGCTCGAGCACGGCGGACCGCGGATCGAGCTCACCGCCGATCTGCTCGACCGTCGGATCTGCCTGGCGGTCGTCGACTCGGGCAGCGGGGCGGGACGGCGGGCGCGCGAGCGGGCGGCGGCGGCCCGGGGACGGGCGGCGCGGAGGCGGCGGGCCTTCGGACCGCTCGGACGGCTCTCCGGGCGCGCCCGTCACGGGCACGGGCTGCGGCTGGTGCGGCGCACGGCGGCCCGTCACGGCGGCAGCTTCGCGCTGCACCTGGGGGAGACCGGCGCGAGCGCGGTCCTGGAACTGCCCTTGGCGCCGCCGGTCCGCCCGACCGGGCCCGGGCGGGAGATCTCGATCCGGCCGGGGGAAGCGTGAGTCGGCGGGCGCGGGCGATCGCCTTCGGCGTGGCGGCGCTGGTCGCGGCGATCGCGGCCGGGGCGATCGCCGACGGCTACGGCAACAGCGTCGTGCGCGGCTACGGCGCCTTGCGGCCGGTCGTCGTCGCCTCGGTGCAGCTGCCCGCGGCCAAGGTGCTCGATCCGGGCGCCGCCGAAGACGACCTCGAGGTGCGCCAGGTTCCGGCCCGGTTCATCCCCGCCGGGGCGCTCCGCAACCCGGTCGAAGCGATCGGCCTCGCCCCGGCGGCGGCGATCCCGAGTGGGGCCTACCTGCTCGCCACCCAGCTGCGCGCGCCGCGCTCGGACGGTCGCGGGCCGGCGCTCGCCGCCGGCCGACGGCCCGTCCAGATCGCCGTCGGCGGCGCCGCGGCGCTCGCGGTCGAAGGCGCCGACCCGGTCGGGTCGCGGGTCGACGTCGTCGTCACCACCGAACCGGCGGACGGCGGCGCCGGGCGCACCTACGTCGCCGCCGCCGGGGTGCCGTTGCTCGGGCTCGGTGCCGGTCCCGAAGGCGACGCGGGCGCCGCCGAGGCGACCCTCGGGCTGACCCGCCGCCAGGCCCTCCGCCTGATCGCCGCCGAGAGCTTCGCCCGCCAGGTGACCGTGATGCCGGAGGGCGGGCGGTGAGCGCCCGCGAGCGCCACATCGCCGAACTGGCCGCGACGCTCCGCGGTCGGCTGGTCGAGCGTCGGCGCACCGAGGCCGCCGCCGGTCGGCGCGGCGTGCCCGACCTCGAGCAGACGGTGCGCGAACTGGTCGACGAGGAGGCCGCGGTCCTCACCGCCGCCGACCGGGCCGAGATCGCCGCCCGGGTGGTCCGTGACAGCGTCGGCCTCGGCCCGCTCGAGATCCTGCTCGCCGATCCCGCGGTCGAGGAGGTGATGGTCAACGGCCCCGACCGCGTCTTCGTCGAGCGCGGCGGGCGACTCGAGGAGACCGGGATCGGCTTCGCCGACGAGGAGGAGCTGCGCAACGCGATCGAGCGCATCCTGGCGCCGCTCGGCCGCCGCGTCGACGAGCTCAGCCCGATGGTCGACGCGCGGCTCGCCGACGGTTCGCGGGTAAACGTCGTGATCCCGCCGCTGGCGATCGACGGCCCGGCGATCTCGATCCGCCGCTTCGGCGCCGAGCGGCCGGGGCCGGACCGCCTGGTCGAGCTGGGCACGCTCGACCCGGAGCAGCGGCGCCGACTCGAGGAGGCGGTGCGGGCGCGGCGCAGCATCCTGGTCAGCGGCGGCACCGGCTCGGGCAAGACGACGCTCTTGAACGCCCTCTCCAGCTTCCTCGGTCCGGACGAGCGGGTGGTGACGATCGAGGACGCGGCGGAGCTCCGCCTCCAGCAGCCCCACGTGGTGCGGCTGGAGAGCCGGCCCGCCGGGGTGGAGGGGCGCGGCGAGGTGACGATCCGCGACCTTCTGCGGAACGCCCTGCGCATGCGCCCCGACCGCATCGTCATCGGCGAGGTCAGGGGGCCGGAGGCACTCGATCTGTTGACCGCGCTCAACACCGGTCACGACGGTGCGCTCTCGACCGTTCACGCCAACTCGCCCCGGGACGCGATCGCCCGGCTGGAGACCTTGGCGTTGATGGCCGGGGTCGGGCTGCCGCACGAGGCGATCGCCGAGCAGGTCCGCCGCGGGATCGACCTGCTGGTGCACCTGCGACGGCTGCCGGACGGGTCGCGGCGGGTGACCGAGATCGCCGAGGTGGAGAAGTGAGCGGCGGGGCGCCGACCGTGCTGCTGGGGGCGCTGGCCGGCGGGCTGGTGGCGCTGGCGGTGCGCGAGGCGGTGCTCGCCAGCCCGGCCGCGGTGGCGTGGCTGCGAGGCGCGCTCGAGCCGCTGCGGCGCGCCGGGCGCGAGGGATACGCGCCCTCGACGCGCGAGCGGCGACGGCTGGCGGCGCTCGGCGCGGCGGCGGCGATCCTCACCGGCTGGCTCGTCGGCGGGCTCGAGGTCGCGCTGCCGTTATCGGTCGCCGGGCCGGGCCTTGCCGCCTGGGCGATCTCGAGCCGGCGCCGGCGCTACCGGCTCGCGGTCGAGCGCTCGCTGCCAGAGGTCGCCGGCGCGGTCGCCGACTCGCTCGCGGCCGGCCGCTCGCTCCGCGCCTCGCTCCCGGCGGCCGCCGCCTACCTCGACGGGCCGCCCGCGGCCGAGCTGGCGCGCCTCGGCACCGAGCTCGATCTCGGCGCCGGCACCGCCGAGGCGGTCGCCGCCTGGCGGGCGCGGATGCGCTCGGAGCGGGTCGACGCCTTCGCCGCGGCGCTCCTCAGCCAGCGACTGGCGGGCGGCGACCTCGCCGGTCTCCTGCGGCGCTTCGCCGCCGGGGCGGCGGAGCGCGACCGGGTCGCCGAGGACGCCCGCTCGGCGACGGCGCAGGCGCGCTTCACCGGGCTGCTCGTGGTCGCGATGCCGACCGGCGGCGCGCTCTTCGCCGAGCTGGTCCAGCCGGGCTTTCTCGCCAGGCTGCTCGCCTCGCCCGCCGCGGCGATCCTCCTCGCCATCGCCGTCGGCCTGCAGGCGATCGGCTTTGTCGCGATCCGCCGCATCTCGCGGGTGGTCGATTGATGCGGGCGGCATGGTGACTCCGGCGGGCCTCCTCTTCGCGATGGCGTTCCTGCTCGCGCTCGCGGCGGGGCGGGAGATGCTGGTCGCCCGCGCCGCGCGGCGCGAGGCCGGGGAGAGGGCGCCCGGCGCTCCGACTTATCCGTCCCACGCACGGATAAGTCGGAGCGCAAGCGAAGGGGCCGCATCGGTTTCGCGCGCGCCCTGGCAGCGGGCGGCGCTCTGGTTCGACCTTCCCGGGCGACTGCGGCGCTCGGGGCTCGGGGCGCGGCTTCCGCTCCCGGCGCTTCTCCTCGGCAAGTTCGCCGGGTTCTGCCTCGGGGCGATCCTCGCGCTCGGGGCGGCGCCCGCCGCTCCCGGCCATCTCGCGATCGTCGTCGCGCCGGCCCTCCCGGCGGTCGGCTTCTTCGTCCCCGACGCGCTGCTCGAGCGCGAGGCGCGCCGCCGTCGGCGCCGCCTCGTCGCCGCGCTCCCCGACGCGCTCGACCTGCTCGCGGTCAGCGTCGCCTCGGGCCGCGGTCCGGCCGACGGGCTCGCGCAGCTCGCCCGCGCCGGGGAGGGGCCGCTGGCCGAGGAGATGCGGATCGCGGTCGCCGAGCTCTCCTGTGGCAGCCCGCTCTCGACCGCCCTCGCCGCCCTCCGCGCCCGTGTCCCCGGCTCCGAGCTCGCCACCCTGGTCGCCTCGATCGAGCGCTCGCGCCGCTTCGGCTCGCCGCTCGCCGATCAGCTCCGCCGCCAGGCGAGCGCCCTGCGCCGCGAGGGCCGCCGCGCGGTCGAGGAGCGGGCCGCCCGGGCGGCGCCGAAGATCCAGCTGGTCGTCGCCCTGGTCCTCGTCCCCTCGGTGATGCTGATGATCGCCGCGGGCCTGATCGCCAACGCGGGGACGCTGCTCTCAGGTTTCTGAAGCGGCCCCGGGAGCGGAGGAGGACGCGCCTGAAGTCTGGGCGCTCTCCTCCAGCAGTCGCCGGGCGATCGTCGCGGTCGACGCCGCCATCAGGTCGAGCGTCGGCGCGTCTTCCTTCTGGCCGGGGATGTAGGCGACCAGGGTGCCGTCGACCAGCTCGAAGGAGAACTTCTGCGGCGAGGACTCGGCCAGCCAGACGATGAAGCTCGGCGAGAAGAGGCGCCGGGTCCAGACTTCGTCCTGCTCCTTGCCGACGAAGATCTCGTAGCGCCGTCCCACCGCCGCGCTCTCCAGCGTCACCCGCCGTTTGCCGACCCGGAAGACGTCCTCGAGCTTCTGCAGCGAGCGCGGGTGGCCCGACTTCTTCTTCACGTAGAGCTCGGGCATGTGGGCGACGCACTCGGGCACCGCCGCCATCGCGAAGGTGAACCGGTAGTACCTCGTTTCCGTCCCGCCGTCGTTGCCGAGCACCACTTCCTCGTAGGTGAAGAGCCCGAAGGTGCCGACGATCCCGGGTGCGAGCTCGCCGCTCAGGGTCCGCGTCGCGTAGCGGTCGCCGCCCTGGCGCAGGAACGGGGTCGTCTTCGGCAGCTGCGTCTGCCCGCCCAGCTCGAGGCCGCGGGTCTCCGAGTAGAGCTCCCAGAAGCGATTCGCGGCGTTGCGGTCGGCGACCCAGAAAACGACGCCGAGCCCGATCAGGAGGACGAAGAGGGGAGGGATCCAGGCCGCCGACGGGCTCTTCGTGAGGGTGAAGACGAACACCGCCAGCGCGGGGAGGCCGATCAAGAACCAGGTCTTCTGCGCGCCGAGCAGCCGCCAGAACTCCGAGCCACGCAGCGAGTTCGCGTTCGCCGGAGCGGAGTCGTTCGGGTTCACGGCGCGCAACCTAGCGCCTCGGGTCCCCGGATCCGATCGGGACATGCGTCTACCTGCAAATGGGGTTGCAGGGGGAGGTCGTGTTGCAAAGTGGGGGAGTGTGTGTCAGAGTGGCGCTCGAGTTGAAGCCCAGGACCGGGGTGGTGAGGCTCCTCCCACCTCATCACTCCGGTCCCAACTCTTTTCCGCCCTCGAACGACCGCTCAGAAAGGACACCGAAATGGCGTTTCGGGGCCTCTATGAGCACAGCCTGGACAGCAAGGACCGACTGACCGTGCCATCGCGCTTTCGCAGTCAACTCGCCGACGGAGTGGTTCTCTCCAAGGGCTTCGACCCCTGCGTCTGGGTGCACACGACCGCCGAGTTCGAGGAGCTCTCCGATCGCTTCCTCTCACCCCACAGCCCCTTCGGCAAAGACGCCCGGGCGCTGCGCCGCCGCTTCCACGGCGGCTCCTTCGACGAGAAACTCGACTCCGCCGGGCGCATCCGCATCCCCAAACCGCTGCTCGAGCACGCCGGCCTGGACGGCGAATGCGTCGTGATCGGCGCGGGCGAGTACCTCGAGATCTGGAACGCCGAGGCCTGGGCCAAACAGGAGGAAGAACTCGACGCCGCCGCGCCCGAGATCGCCGAGGGCCTGGCCGGGGCGGGCGCCGCGTAACCATGAGACTCCATGCCGCCCGCACTCCCACCTTCTCCCACCAGCCGTCGGCCCGGCCGACGCCGCTCTCGCTCGTGAGCCCCGAACACGACCCGGTCCTCGCCCCCGAGCTGGTCGACCTGCTCGCCCCCGAGCCGGGCCAGGTCGCGGTCGACTGCACCTTCGGCGCGGGCGGCCACGCGCGGCTCGTCGCCGAGCGGCTCGGGCCGGAGGGGACGCTGATCGGGATCGACCGCGACCCGGCCGCGCGCGAGCGCTTCAACCGCTTCGCCGCCGAGGCCCCCTGCCGCGCGCTCTTCGTCGGCGCCGACTTCGTTGCAGGACTTCGTGCGTTGCAAGGCGAAGGAATCCGCCCAGACATGGTCTACATGGATCTGGGAATGTCATCGATGCAGCTCGACGCCTGGGAGCGGGGCTTCTCCTACTCCTACGACGCGCCGCTCGACATGCGCATGAATCCCGCACAGGGCTTCGACGCCGCCGATCTGGTCAACGAGTGGCCGGAGGCGCGCATCGCCCAGGTGCTGCGGCGGTTCGGCGAGGAGCGCCACGCCGCCGGGATCGCGCGCGAGATCGTCGCCCGCCGGCCGCTCCGCACCACCGCCGAGCTCGTCACCGCGATCCAGGCCGGGATGCCGGCCGCGGCCCGCTTCGGCGGCGGCCACCCGGCCAAGCGCACCTTCCAGGCGCTGCGGATCGCCGTCAACGGGGAGCTCGACCTGCTCGACGAGGCGCTGCCGCTCGCCTGGGACATGTTGCCGATCGGCGGGCGGTTCGCGGCGATCTCCTTCCACTCGCTCGAGGACCGGCCGGTGAAGCAATTCCTCGCCGCCAAGGCGACCGGCTGCGTCTGCCCGCCGGAGATCCCGGTCTGCGTCTGCGGCCACGAGCCGGAGGCCGAGCTGCTGACCCGGCGCGCGATCGCGCCCGGGCCGGCGGAGATCGAGGCGAACCCGCGCTCGCGCTCCGCCCACCTGCGGGCCGCGGTGAAGATCGCCTTCGACACGCGCGTCGGCACCACTGCGGGCGAGGCGGGCGCCTGATGGCGATCGCCGCGCCGAGGCGCTCCGGCCTGCAGACCGCTCCGGCACCGTCGCGCACGGCGCCGCCGGAGCCGAAGAAGCGTCCTCGCGACCGTCCCCGCCCCGGCGGCAGCGGCCGCTCCGTCGCCGCGGCGCCGGAAGCGCTGCGCAAGGAAGGCGGGCCCAGGCGCAAAGCGGGGCGGCAGGCCGCCGCCGGGACCGCCGCGCCGAAGCGCAAAGCCGGGTCGCGCGCCTCCGCCGCGACCGACTCGCCGATCCGCAAGACCTCGCCGAAACGCAAAAAAGCGACGAGCGCGCGCGCCGCGACGGCCGCGCCCGCGCGCAAATCTCCCCGCAGGGTGTCCACGGACGCCCCCGCCCGCAAGACCGCGCCGCGCAAAGCCTCGACCGCCGCGCCCGCCCGCAAGCCGTCCCGCAAGAGCGGCCTCGTCACCGCGCCCTCGCGCCACAAGGCGGCGCCGCGGCGCCGCGCCCGCGTCCTTCCCTACGCCGCCGGCACCGCCGGTCGCGCCGCGGTCGCGGTCACCCAGCTCCCCGAGTCCGGCCTCATCCACCGGCTCACCCGCGGGCGCGCCTGGATCGGCCTGCTCGGCGTCCTCCTGGTCGGGATCGTCGCGCTCAACGTGGTGACGCTCAGCTTCGCCGCCTCGGCGGGCAAGGTCGAAGCCGTCAACACCGAACTGAGCAAGGAAAACTCGGTGATCCAGGGCCGCGCGGCGAAGGTCTACGGCCAGGAAAGGATGCGCGGCGAGGCCGCCGAACTCGGCCTGGCGCTGCCGACCGAAGCCGACTCCCAGCCGCAGTTGATCACCGTCCGCAAGTCCGACGCCGCCGACGCCGCCGCGCGCCTCGCGGCCGCGGCCGCCGCCAACCCGGAATAGCGGCCGGATGCGCCTGATCGAGCGTCGCATCGGCCTGCTCTTCGCCGGCTTCCTGCTCGCCTTTCTCGTCGTCGTCTGCCGCGCCTTCTGGCTGCAGGGGGTGGAGGCGTCGCAGCTGTCATCGCAGGCGCTCGACCAGCAGACCGAGACGATCGAAGTCCCCGGCCTGCGCGGCGCGATCCTCGACCGCAACGGCACCCGCCTCGCCTCCTCCGAAGACGCGGCGACGATCTACGCGACGCCCTACCAGGTGAAAAATCCACCAAAGGCCGCGGCGGCGCTGGCGCCGATCCTGGAAGAGAAGAAGGACAAGGTCCTCGAAGCGCTGACCGAAGAATCGGGCTTCGCCTACCTCGCCAAGGACGTCAGCCTGGCCACCGCGGCGAAGGTCGAAAAGCTGAACCTCGAAGGGATCGGCCAGCTGCCCGCCAGCCGCCGCACCTACCCGCAGGGCGAAATGGCCGGCCAGGTGATCGGCGTCGTCGGCGAGGAAGGCAAGGGGCTGACCGGGATCGAGGCGGGCGAGCAGTCGGTGCTGGCGGGCGAAGAAGGCGAACGGCGCATCGTCACCGACGCGCTCGGCGATCCGATCAAGCTGGAAACGGTGAAGGAAGCGCGCGATGGCGAAGACGTCCAGCTGACGCTCGATCCGGTGATCCAGGAGGAGACCGAAAAGGCGCTCGCCAAGGTCGGCGAAACGTACTCGCCGGTGGGCGCGACGGCGATCGTGATGGACCCGCAGACCTCGGAAATCCTGGCGATGGCGAACTGGCCGCCGGTCGATCCGGGCGACCTCGAACACGTCTCCAACGAAGACCTGCTGAACCAGGCGACCGGGCTGAATTACGAACCGGGCTCGACCTTCAAGGCGTTCACGGTCTCGGCCGGGCTCGAAGAAGGGCTGGTGACGCCGCAGACCGAACTCGTGCTGCCGCCGGAAATCGAAGTCGGCGAACGGTGGATCCACGACGCCGAGGAACGCGGCACCGAAACGCTGACCGTGGCGCAGATCCTGGCGCACTCCTCGAACGTCGGCGCGGTCGAGATCGGCCTCCGGGTCGGGGCGACGAAATTCAGCAGGTGGATCGAAAAATTCGGCTTCGGCAAGCCGACCGGGGTCCAGTTCCCGAACGAGGAAAAGGGCATCGTGCCGAAGCTCGACGAATACTCCGGGGCGACGATGGGCAACCTGCCGATGGGCCAGGGCGCCTCGGTCACGCCGATGCAGATGGTGCAGGGATACGCGGCGATCGCCCACAACGGGATCGAGCGGCCGCCGCAGCTGGTGAAGCGGGTCGGCGAAGAACCGGTGCACGAGCCGAAGGGCCATCGTGTGATCAGCGCCAAGACGGCGCGGGAGGTGCGCGAAATGCTTGAGGGCGTGCTCGGGCCGGAAGGAACCGCGTCGGAGGTCAGCGTCCCCGGCTACACGCTGGCGGGCAAGACCGGTACGGCGCAGGTGGCCGAAGACGGCGGCTACTCGAAAACGAAATACATCGCCTCCTTCATCGGCTTCGCCCCGGCGATGGACCCGAAGTTCCTCGCCGCGGTGATCGTCGACCAGCCCGAAGGCGAAATCTACGGCGGCTCGGTGGCGGCGCCGGCGTTCGGCGAAATCGCGGCGTACGCGCTGCCGTATCTGGGCGTGCCGCAGGAATAAGGGCGCGGGCCGCGTCGGCCCTCGCCGGGGAGGGGCACCCGACGCTCTACCTAGAATCGGCGTGATGAAGCTGGGGACACTCGTTTCTGCGGCGGTGGGCGCGGACGCCGCCCGTGAGGTCGGCGCCGCCGAGGTCGAGGTGACCTCGCTCGCCTACGACAGCCGAAAAGCGGGGCCCGGGACGCTCTTCTTCTGCGTGGTCGGGGAAAGGCGCGACGGGCACGAGTTCGCGGCGCAGGTGGTCGGGGCGGGGGCGGTGGCGCTGGTGGTCGAGCGGGAGCTCGAGGTGGCGGTCCCGCAGGTCGTCGTGCCGAGCGCGCGGGCGGCGATGGCGCCGTTCGCGGCCGCCTTCTGGGGCGATCCGACGGCGGAGCTGAAGGTGGTCGGCGTGACCGGCACCAACGGCAAGACGACGACCGCGTACCTGACCCGGGAGATCCTCGAGGCGGCGGGGATCCAGACCGGGCTGATGGGGACGGTGAAGCAGGTGGTCGGCGGCGTGGAGGAGCCGGTCGAACGGACGACGCCGGAGGCGATCGACCTGCAGGAGACCTTCCGGCGGATGATCCGGCGCGGCGACCGGGCGGTGGCGATGGAGGTCTCCTCGCACGCGATGGTCCTGCACCGCGCCGACGCGATCCACTTCGACGTCGCCGTCTTCACCAACCTGACCCAGGACCACCTCGACTTCCACGAGACGATGGAGGAGTACTTCGAGGCGAAGCGGATGCTCTTCGAAGCCGGCCCGGGGGTGCGGATCGTCAACGTCGACGACCCCTACGGCCGCCGGCTCGCCAAGGAATTCGACTGCCTGACCTTCTCCGCCGAGGGCAACGAGGCCGACTACCGGGCGACCGACGTCGAGTTCGACGCGGGCGGCGCCGAGTTCACGGTGTCGATGGGCCGAAAAGCGCTGATATCAAGCGCTTTTCGGCCCATCAACGGAGAGGTGCGGGTGCGGACGGGGATGCCGGGGCACTTCAACGTCGCGAACACGCTCGGGGCGTTCGCGGCGGCGGCGGCGCTCGGGGTCGACGCCGAGACCGCGGCCGCGGGGCTCGCGGGTGCGGCGCGGGTGCCGGGGCGCTTCGAGCCGATCGACGAGGGCCAGGGGTTCGCCGTCCTCGTCGACTACGCCCACACGCCGGACTCGATGGAGAACGTGCTGCGGGCGGCGCGTCGGCTGACGCCGGGGAAGGTGATCTCGGTCTTCGGCGCCGGCGGCGACCGTGACAAGGCCAAGCGGCCGCTGATGGGCCGGGCGGGCGGCGTCCTCTCCGACCTCGCCGTCGTCACCTCCGACAACCCGCGCTCCGAGGACCCGGAGGCGATCGTCGCCGAAGTGGCCGCGGGCGCGCGCGAGGGCGACGCCGAGCTGCTGGTCGAGGTCGACCGGCAGGCCGCGATCGCGCTGGCGCTGGGGCGGGCGAAGCCGGGCGACACCGTGGTGATCGCGGGCAAGGGGCACGAGCAGGGCCAGGAGTTCGAGGGCGGGCGGAAGGTCCCCTTCGACGATCGCGAGGTCGCCCGCGAGGAGCTGCGCAAGCTGGGCAGCCCGGCGTGAGGCTCGGCGGGGCGGAGATCGCGGCGGCGACCGGGGCGCGAGTGGCGGCCGAGGGCTCGGCGGAGCCGCCGCGCCGCGCGGTGATCGACTCCTCGTCCGTCCAGGCCGGCGACCTCTTCTTCGGCCTGCGCGGCGAGAGCCGCGACGGCGGCGAGTTCGCGGCGGGCGCGATCGAGGCCGGGGCGTGGGGGGTCGTGGTCGGGCCGGAGTTCGCCGCCGGGGCCGGCCCGCTCGGCACCGCCTGGGTATTCGTCACCGACGACCCCCTCGCCGCGCTCCAGGCCCTCGCCAACGCCAACCGCCGCGCGCTCGGCGCCAAGGTCCTCGGGGTCACCGGCTCGGTCGGCAAGACCTCGGTCAAGGACATCGCCCGCGCGCTGCTCCCCGGCGTCGTCCACGCCAACGCGCAGAACTTCAACACCGAGATCGGGCTGCCGTTGACGATCCTCGAGGCGCCCGACGACACCGAGCGGCTGATCCTCGAGATGGCGATGCGCGGCGCCGGCCAGATCGCCGAGCTGGCGGCGATCGCCGAGCCCGACGCGGCGATCATCACCAACGTCGGTCCGGTCCACGTCGAGCAGATGGGCTCGGTCGCCGCGATCGCCGCCGAGAAGGCCGCGGTGATCGACTTCCTGCCGGCGGACGGCGTCGTCGTCGTACCGGTCGACGCGGGGGAGCTCGAGCCGCACCTCGCCCGCGCCCCGCGCGTCCTGCGCTTCGGCCCGGGCGGCGACGTCGAGGCGGTCGGGTCCGAGGTCGTCGGCGGGCTGACCGAGGCGCTGGTGCGCACGCCGCTCGGCGAGGCGCGCTTCGAGTTTCCCTTCGTCGAGCCCTACAACCTGACCAACGCGCTGGCGGCGATCGCCGGGGGCGTCGCCCTGGGCGTCCGGCCCGAGGACTTGATCGTCCGTCCCGCCGACATAGGCTTCTCCCGGTTCCGCGGTGAACAGATCAGGCTCGCCGACGGGGTCCTCCTCGTGAACGACTGTTACAACGCCAACCCGGTGTCGATGCGCGCGGCGCTCGACCATCTCGCGAGCCTCGACGCGCCGCGCACGGTCGCCGTGCTCGGGATGATGGGTGAGCTCGGCGCCGAGGAGGTTCGCTTCCATCGCGAGGTCGGCGCCCACGCGCGCGAGGCCGGGATCGACGTGGTGGTCGGCGTCGGTGCCCTCGCCCGCGAATACGACCCCGACGAACTCGTCGCCGACCCCGGCGAGGCGGCGGAGTGGCTCGACTCCCACCTGGAGCCCGGCGACGCGGTGTTGATCAAGGGGTCGCGCTCGGTCGGCATGGAGACGATCGCCGATGAATTGGGAGCCGCCCGCGAGCTTGGCGAAGGCGCCCCCGGACGCGGAGCCGAGGGCGAATCCATATCTGATGATTCTTCGCCCTCGGCGAGCAGAGGAGGCGCCGCCTAATCATGGGCGAAATCTTGATCGCGGGCATGGCCTCGATGCTGATCACGATCTTCCTCGGGCCGAAATTCATCGAATACCTGCGGGTGCGGGAGTTCGGGCAGCACATCCGCGAGGACGGGCCGGAGGGGCATCACACCAAGGCGGGGACGCCGACGATGGGCGGGCTGATCATCTTCGCGGCGATCATCGTGCCCTACCTGGTGCTGTCGGAACGGGACGCCTCGAGCCTCGCCGTCTTCGGCGTCGCGCTCGGCTGCGCGGCGCTCGGCTTCGCCGACGACTACATCAAGATCATCAAACGGCGCTCGCTCGGGCTGTCGGGGCGCTACAAGCTGCTCGGCCAACTGGTCCTCGCCTTCGGCCTCTGGTGGGTCGCGCGCCACTCGGTCGGGCTCGAACCGCGGCTCTACTTCCGCATCGGCGACGGCAGCGTCTACCTCGGCCCGGTCCTCTACTTCGTCCTCGTCTTCCTGGTCATCGCCGGGACCTCGAACGGGGTCAACCTGACCGATGGTCTCGACGGCCTCGCCGCCGGCTCCTGCGCGATCGTCCTGCTCACCTACACGGCGATCTCCTTCGTCGCCAACGGCCAGAAGGACCTGGCGCTGCTCGGTTGCTGCCTGGTCGGCGCCTGCATCGGCTTCCTCTGGTACAACGCCTTCCCGGCCTCGATCTTCATGGGGGACACCGGTTCCCTCGGCCTCGGCGGGGCGATCGGGGCGATGGCGGTGATGACCCAGACCGAGGTCCTCCTCATCATCATCGGCGGCATCTTCGTGATCGAGGCCCTCTCGGTCCTGCTCCAGGTCTTCTCCTTCCGGACCTTCCGCCGGCGCATCTTCCTGATGGCCCCCCTGCACCACCACTTCGAGATGATGGCCTGGTCGGAGACGACGATCATGCTCCGCTTCTGGATCATCGCCGCGGTCTGCTCGGGTATCGGCTTCACGCTGTACCAACATTCGATCGGGCGCGAGGGGGGTTGGTTCGGGCGGGGTGGTGGGGTTCGGGGGTGTGCTTCGGGGGCGTGGCGGCCGTCCGAGGTGCGTCCCGGGCGTCTCGTGGCGGCCCCGGCAGGTT
>DASZUH010000375.1:0-8826 GCA_035547715.1 Solirubrobacterales bacterium | reverse complement strand
CGACGAGACTCAGACTCGCGAAGTAACAGGATCGAGACAAATTGGCGTGGGAGTAAGCGCTTGTATGCGGCCGGCCGCCGGCGGCGCCTTGGCGGCCTCAGGTATCAACCCGCATGGAAGAGGTCGGTAATTGTTTCGACGTAGTAGACGCGAGAGGCCCGACGGGGATCGCTCGAGCAGGCTCTCCGGGCAGGACGCGGAGGGAGAGCAGGCGCTCGGAGAGGGCGGCCGCGACGGCCTCAACGTCACCCGGCGCACGGCGCTGGTCGGCGGTGCGATCGGCGTCGGCGGGCTCATGGGCCTGGGCAAGATCTCGGATGCGTCGGCGGCCCTCGCGGCCGAGAGCGCGGGCGCGGAGGTAGGCGCCGCCAACCTCGACACGACGGCCGAGCAGCTGCACCTCACCTGGGGCTCCGACCCGGCCGGCGATGTGACCGTCTCCTGGAGCCCCACCGGCGCCGCGCCGATGCGGGCGCCGATGCTGGCCTTCTCCACCGCGCCGATCACCGCCGAGAATCCCGGCGAGCTCGTCTTCCTGCCGGACCCCGTCCCGCTGTCGCTGGCGGAGCCGCGCACCGGCCCCTGCGCCACCAGCTTCAAAGACGGCCAGACCGGCGAAACCACCTTCCACTACCACGTGCCGCTCACCGGTCTCGAGCCGGACACGACCTACTACTACGCCGTCACCGACGGCGCCGAAGAGCCGACCACGGTCTCGGCGTCCTTCCGCACGGCACCGGCCGGCCGCGCGTCATACCGCTTCACGGCCTTCGGCGACCAGGGCCTCAACCCGACGTCGCCCTACACCACCGAAGGCGTCGCCGACCCCGGCGACGGCAAGGGCGCGCCGCTCTTCCACCTGATGGTCGGCGACCTGGCCTACGCCGACGGCAACGCCCCACCGCCGGTCTGGAAGAACTGGCTGACGATGGTCTCGGCGGCGGCGAAGACCTTCCCCTGGATGCCGGTGATGGGCAATCACGAGATCGAGCGAGGGGTGACGAACCTCAGCGGCGAGCCCCAGACCGAAGGCACCTCGGGCAGCTACTACAACGGCCCCTACGGCAGCGGCAGTTACTTCTCGCGCTTCCTGCTGCCGGACAACGGGGTCGTCAACTGGGACGGGAACCATCTCCAGGGGAGCTTCTACAGCTTCCAAATCGGTACGGTGCTGTTTATTTCGCTGGCGGGCAACGACGTCAACTGGCAGACCTCGGATTACAGCCAGACCAAGCCCTCCCAGTACACCGGCAAACTGGCCGCCGACCCGGCGAACATGGCCCTGGTCCCGACCGGCGCCACGCCGAACCTGCAGACGCAGTGGCTCGAGCAGACGCTGAAGGCCGCCCGCGAAGAGGGCTCCGGCGTCGAGATGATCGTCGTGCAGATGCACTTCCCGTTCGCCAGCGTCGACACCGGCAACAGCTGCGACATGGGGGTCCGCGCGGCCTGGGGCCCGCTGTTCGACGAGTACGAAGTCGACATCACGCTCACCGGCCACAACCACAACTACTGCCGCAGCCTGCCGACGCGCGGCTTCGACCCGCCGTCGGGCGTCGCCCAGGGGTCCTTCACCAATCCGTTCGGCTCCTACACCGCGGGGCAGACGGTCGACACCCGTCGCCCGAGCGTGAGGCAGACCGAGCCGCTCGAGTTCGAAGGCGAGCAGGCCTGGGACACCTCGCTCGGCACCGTCCACCTCGTGGTCGGCGGGGGCGGCGCCGCCTCGACGATCGGCGAGACGGTCGACTCCTCGACCGGCCTCGTGCAGGCACACCCCTTCGTCGACCCGGTGAACAACGTCCAGGCGATCGAAGACGCCCCCTGGCTCGGCTTCTACGACACCGCCGATGCCTACGGCTACGCGGTCTTCGACGTCGATCCGGGCGATGGCCCGGGCCAGACCTCGATCACCTTCCAGTGGTTCCAGATGCCGGCCGAAGTCAACGGCACCACCGTGCTGCCGCCGACGACGCCGCTGGAGAAGTTCGTCTTCACCCGGATGTCCGGGCAGATGACGCCCGGGGCGCCCTCGATCGAAGGCACGGTGGGCGTCGGGCGCACCGTGAGCGCGAATCCCGGCGAATGGTCGGCCTCCTCGGTGGCCCTCAGCTACCAGTGGCTGGCGGACGGGACCCCGATCGGCGGCGCGACCTCGCAGGCCTACACGATCGCCGCGGCCGACCAGGGCAAGGAGCTCCAGGTCAGGGTCACCGGCGAACTGGAGGGCTTCGAGGCGACCTCGGCGACGTCGGCGGGGATTCTCGTCGCCGGCCGCAGGCTGCAGCCCTCCGCGGTCACGGTCGGTGGCACCTTCCAGGTCGGCGGGACCGTCACCGCGGCGGCGAGCGCCTGGACGCCGCCGGCCGACCTCACCTATCAGTGGCTGCGCGACGGGGCGCCGATCGGCGGCGCGACCGGCGCCTCCTATTCCCCGGCCGCCGCCGACGCGGGCCGACTGCTGCAGGTCAAGGTCAGCGGGACGGCCGCGGGCTACCAATCGGCCTCGACGGTCTCGGCACCGCAGACCGTCACCGGCGGCGCGGCCGCGGACGCCGCGGCCAGGGTGTCGGTGCCGACGATCTCGGGCACGCCCGCCGTCGGCGTGACCGTCGCCGCCGTCCTCGCGGACGGCACCGGGGCCAAGGGCCTCGACTACCAGTGGCTGCGCGACGGGGCGCCGATCGCCGGCGCGACCCGCTCCTCCTACACGCCCGTCCCGGCCGACGCCGAGCGGCTGTTACAGGTTCGGGTCGACGCGGGCGGCGGCGCCGCGGTCTCGGCGGCGACGAGCGTGCGGGCCGCCCGGTTCCGCGCCTCCCGCCCCGGACTCCGCGGCGTGGCGAAGGTCGGTCGCACGATCAGCGCCGTCACCGGGGCCTGGTCGCCCCGGCCGAAGTTCGCCTACCAGTGGCTGCTCGAGGGGCGGCCGATCGCGGGCGCGACCGCGGAGACGCTCCACGTCAAGCCCGCCTATGCCGGCAGGTCGGTCCGCCTGCGCATCACCGCCTCGCGGACCGGCTACGAGACGCTCGAGACGCTCTCCGACGCGGTCGAGATCGACCAGGGCAGGCTCAAGTCCTCCACCCCGAAGATCAAGGGGAAGGCGAAGGTGGGGGAGACCCTGCAGATCGCCCGCGGCGACTGGGGCGACCATCGCCACTTCAGCTATCTCTGGCTGGTCGGCGGCCGCCCCGTCGCCGGTCGGACCGTGGCCGGCCGCGCGGTCACCGAGCGCTCGACCGGCATCGCCTACAAGGTCCGTCCGGAGGACCGCGGCAAGCGGATCACCGTGCGGGTGAGCGCCTACGCGCCCGGATTCAAGACCGTCACCAAGACCTCCGCCCCGACCGCACCGGTCCGGGCCTGAACACCCACAGGAGCCACCACCAATGAGAACCGTCGTAGATCTGCGCGCCCGCGCGGCCACCATCGCCGCGGGACTGCTCCTGGCCCTGGCGGCGCTCGCCGGCCTCGCCTCCGCCGCCGCGGCGGCCCCGGTGAGCACGCCCGTCGCGGGCAGGTGCCCGACCGGCCTGAGCGGCCAGGGCACCGCCGCCTCCCCCTGCCTGATCGGCACCGCCGCCGAGCTCTACGAAGCGATGGCCGGGATCAACGCCGACACCGCCGACGAAGGCGCCGCCACCGACGACTACGAACTGACCGCCGACATCGACGCGACCACCTACTCGGGCGGGACCGCCGGCACGACGACCTCCTTCGGCCCGACCGAGAACTGGACCGGGATCAACTACTTCTCCGGCGTCTTCAACGGTGACGGTCACACGATCAGCAACCTGAACTACACCTCCGGCACCTACACGCTCTCCCTCCCGGGCCCCAGCGCCACGGCCGGCCTGAACCTCGGGCTCTTCCGGGTGCTGAACGGTGCCACGGTCGAGAACCTGGGCCTGCACAACGTGCGGTCGGTCTCGCCGACGGCCAACGCCGCGATGGGCGGCGTCGCGGTGTGGAGCTTCGACTCGACCGTCAGCGGGGTCTCCCTGACCGAACCGACGATGTCTGCCACCGCGGGTGGCGGCAACGCCTGGGTGGGCGGACTCGTGGGCCTCTCCTACGCCAACACCTACGCGCACGACACCGCGACCGTCTCCGACGGCGGCAGCACCGTCTTCCGCAACGACCAGGTCTCCGGCGGGTCGATCGCCGACGCCAACCGCACCGGCGGGATCGTCGGCATGGCGACCGGGCCGACGACGGTCGCCGACAACTGGGTGAACACCGCGCTGAGCAACCCCGTGCATCCGGTTGCCGGGGCTGGCGGCCAGGCCAACACCTACTACTACGTCATCGGTGGCCTGGTCGGTGAGGTGGGCTCGACCTACACGACCGCCGGCGGGGCGACCGCGGCCGGGGTGGCGATGACCGACAACGTGATCCAGGGATCGCTCAAAGGCTCGGCGACCGACCACCGTTCGTTCGAAGACGCGAACTTCGCCTCGCCGACGGTCGGCTACGCGACGATCGAAGGACACGTGGCGGCGAGCAGCGCCCCCAACGTCAGCAACTGGAGCTCCACCAACAACCTCGTCAGCTCGGCCTTCGTCTACACGAACGCGACCGGCGCGGGCCTCCCCGGCGCCGACGGCATCTCGGTCTCGCCGGCGACGATCGAAGCCGAAGCGACGTACTCGGGTGCGGCCACCGGCATCACCGACGCGACCACCGGCGCCACCTACGACCAGCTCGGCTGGACCTTCGGCGGCGGGGCGAGCGCCGCCACCAGCGGCTGGGGCTGGAGCGGGACCGCGCCGGTCCCGGCGGTCGCGCCGACGATCACGGTCGGCCAGGACCCGATCGCGTTCCTCGCCGGATCCGCCCCGGCGGCGTCCGCGGTGGAAGCGGAAGCCGGCGCGGCGACGAACTTCGGCACGCTCGCGGTCGACGACACCGGCGTGGTCTGGGCGACGCCGGGTGTCTACACGGCGACCCTGAGCGCCACCAACCACCGATTCACGAGCTCCCGGCCGCTGACCGTCGTCGTCACCTCCGACACGGTTCCGGTCGCCAACGGCACCGGCGGGCTCGAGGCCTCGCCGTCGTCGCCGAGCACGGCCGAAGTCCTGAAGGCGCTCGGCGCGGTGCTGCCCCAGGGTGACGGCGGCACGCTCGCCGTCGCCTATCCCGGTGGCGAACCGCAGTGGAACACACCGGGGCGCTACGCGGTCGAAGTGGTCGACGACGGCGGGTCCGACGGCCTCTCGCCGACGAGCGCGACGATCGAAATCGTGGCCCAGCCGACCGTGACCGTGACCAACCCGACGGTCAGCTTCCGCAAGGGGACGGCCGTCACCGCGCAGGAAGTCATCGCCGCCGCCGACCCGACGGCGACCTACTCGGGCGCCGACTCCGGCACCGTCACCGCGGATATCTCCGCGGTCGGATCGGAAGTCGGCGAGTACGAGGCGACGATCACCGCGACCGACAGATACGGCATCGCGAGCGCGCCGGCGACGGTGACGGTGGCGATCGTCGAAGACAAGATCCTGCTCGGCGACGAAACGCCGGTCTTCGAGGCGACGAGCAGCGAGCCGACCGAAGCGGCGATCCTGGCGGCGCTCGCCCCGATCATGCCGCCCGGCACCAGCGGCCACGCGACGGTCGGCGGCTACACCGCGGCGGACTTCGAAACGCCCGGCGAGTTCTCCGTGACCGTCGCCGACAGCGACGCCTCCGAGGAAGTGGGATCGGCGACCGCGGTGATCGAGGTCGTCGCCGTCCCGGTCATCACCGACAGCGCCGGGGCGGTGTACTTCAACATCGCCGCGCCGCCGACCGCGGCGGAGGTCATCGCCGCCGCCGGTGCCCAGGTGACCGCCGAAGGCCTGCCCGCCCCCGGCTCGACCATCGAGGCGACGCTCCCGGCCGGTTGCGGCACGGCGGTCGGCAGCTGCACGGCGACGATCACCGGCACCGACTCCTACGGCTTCACCGCCGCCCCGGTCCAGGTGACCGTGGAAGTGTCGGGGGCGACGGTCTCGGTCGGGCACGCGACGACGTTCTTCCCCGTCTCCGCCGCCGAACCGTCCCAGGCCGCGCTCGTCGCGGGCCTCGGCGCGACCGTGAGCAACAGCACGAACGGCGGCCGGCCGGTGGTCGACACCACGAGCGTGCACTGGAGCGTGCCCGGGACCTACACCGTGACGGTCGGCGACGGCGCCGCCCACGACGCCGCGCCGACGGTGCAGGCGTCGATCGAAGTGGTGCCGCTGCCGGTGGTGACGGTGCCGACGACGACGATCTACCTGCCGGTGAACGGCGCCGACCCGCTCTCGGAAGCGGCGCTGCTCGCCAACGCGGGCGCCGAACTGACCGACGGCGCCGGCAACGCGGTGCCCGGCACGATCACCGCCGACGCCGCGGCCGTGAACGGAACCGTCGCGGGCACCTACACGGCGACGATCGAGGGCACCGACGCTCACGGGATCGAATCGGCGCCGGTGACGATGACGGTGGTGATCTACGCCGAAGCGGGCAAGCCGGAGGAAGAAGCGAAGCGGGCCGAAGAAGCCCGCCACGCCACCGAAGCGATGCAGCACGCCGAAGCGGCCCTGCGCGGCGCCGAAGCGAAGCTCGCCGAAGAAGGGCGGCACGCGGCCGAAGCGAAGCAGCGCGCCGAAGCGGCGGAACGGGCGGCCGCGGAAGCCAGGAAGTCGAACCGCCGGTCCGGCGAAGGACAGCCCGCCAGGCCGGACGTCGGCGGCGTGAAGGTGACCGCGGGTCAGATCCTCGCCTCGATCGACGTCGCGGGCAAGGGGACGCTGACGGCGACCGCGACCTCCGGGAAGCTGAAGGTCGGCTCGTTCCGGTCGAAGGTCACGGGAGGCAAGACGGTCCCGATGAAGCTGGCCCTGACCAAGGCGGCGAAGGCGCAGCTCGCCCGGCACAGCCTGAAGATCACGTTGAAGGTGACCTTCGAGGACGCCGCGGGCAAGGTCTCGACCACCACCAGGACGGTCACGCTCGATCGGACCGCCGCCTGACGGCCGGCACGGCCACAGCCTGCCCGGGGCGTGGCCGGCACGGCCGCGTCCCTTGTGCCTTCAGCTCCTGAATCGCGCCATGGGAAGGAAATCCAAGGCAAACTGTGCGCCCCATGAGCGCCGCGAAGCCCGACCTCGGAAAGTTGCGCGCGGGGCTCACCGGTGACGTGATCGCCGAGGGCGAGGCGGGGTGGGACGCGGCCCGCCAGGCCTGGAACCTGACCGCCGACCAGCGCCCGCCGCTGGTGGTGATGGCCGGCTCGCTCGCCGATGTCGCCACGACCGTCCGCTTCGCCGCCGCCAACGGCCTCAAGGTCGCCCCGCAGTCGACCGGCCATGGCGCGACCAGCATGGGCGACCTGGCCGGGACGATCCTGCTGAAGACCTCGCGGCTGACCGCGGTCTCGGTCGACCCGGCGGCGCGGACCGCGACGGTGGAGGCGGGGGCGCTGTGGAGCGACGTGGTCGCCCCGGCCGCCGAGCACGGTCTCGTCGGCCTGCACGGGATGTCGGCGGCGGTGGGGGTGGCGGGGTACGTCCTCGGCGGCGGGATCGGCTGGCTCACCCGTCGCGACGGCTTCGCCTCGACCCACGTGCGCTCCTTCGAGGTCGTCGGCGCCGACGGCGAGGCCCGCCGCGTCGACGCGACGAGCGACCCCGATCTCTTCTGGGCACTGCGCGGCGGCGGCGGCCGGCCGGTGATCGTCACCTCCTTCGAGCTCTGCCTGTTCGAGCTGCGGCAGGCCTTCGCCGGCGCGCTGATCTGGCCGATCGCGGAAGCCGAGGCGGTCGTCGACGCCTGGCGCGAGTGGATCGCGACCGTCCCCGACGAGCTGACCTCGACGATCAAGCTGGTCCGGTTCCCGCCGCTGCCCAGCGTGCCCGCCAAGCTGCGGGGCCGGGCCGTGGTCGCCGTCACGCTGGCCTTCACCGGCACCGCCGAGCGCGGGACCGAGTTGGTCGCGCCGCTCCGCGCGGTCGCCACCCCTTATATGGACACGCTGGCGACGGTCACCGGCGCAGGCCTCGCCGACGTCGCCGGTGATCCGACCAACCCGACGCCGGCGTCGGGCCACGCGGCCCTGGTCGACCGGATCGGCCCGGACGAGACCGCCGCCCTCCTGGCGCTCGCCGGTCCCGGGGTCGACACGCCGCTCGTCTCGGTCGAAATCCGCCAGCTCGGGGGTGCCTTGCGCGAGGCCGACCCCGATCCGGGAGCCGCCGGCATCCTCGACTCGGAGGGGCTCTTCTACTCCACCGCCCCGGTCACCTCGCCGGGGGCCGAAGCGACGATCCTCGCCGCGCAGCGCGAGGTGGCCGAGCGCATCGCCCCGTTCTCGGGCGCCCGCGACACGATCCTCACCTTCGACGAGCAGCGCCCGATGCGCGACGCCTTCACCCCCGAGGTAGCCGACCGGCTGCAGGCGATCGCCACGGCCCGGGATCCCGAGGGACTTTTCGTGGCGAACCACGTGGCGGACTGAGGAGGGTTCGGGGGTGGGGCCGGGGGTGGCCGGCGCCCGGGACGTGAGGGTTCCGTGGGGAGGGCGTCACAGGGACGGGAGGAGGTGCGGGCTTCCGTCACGGTTCCGCCCGGTTCGTCACGGGTCCACATCGGGTGGACGGACGTTCGTGCACTTGTGCCCCCTATGGGCGGTACAAGTGCACGGACGTCGTGGGCGGTGATGTGGAGGTGGGACGAGACCGTGACGTTCCGGGCGTCTTCGTGACGGCGACCGCACCTCCGGGCCTTCCCGGGCCGGCGGTCGGGGTCCGAGGCCCCTCCAGTCGTCGCTTGTTCGGCATGGGCTAACAAGCGACG
>DASZUH010000374.1:0-3585 GCA_035547715.1 Solirubrobacterales bacterium | reverse complement strand
GTCTTCCAGACGATGATCGTGCTCGAGCCGGCGGCCGCGACGCCCGACCCGTCGTGGTCGCTCCACCAGATGGACAGCCTCCTGGCCGACGCGGTCGGCGGCCACAAGCTCGACCTCGAGCTGCAGCTCGACGAACGCGACGACGGCCGGCTGGTCGGCCGGCTGATCTACGACCGCGACCTGTTCGAGCCCGCCGGCGCGCGGCGGTTCGCCGCCCACTTCGGCGAGATCTGCGCCGCCGTCGCGGGCGAGCCGGACGCCCGCGCCGCGGCGGTCCCGATGCTGACCGAGCCGGAGCGACGCCGCCAGTTGGTCGAGTGGAACGCGACCGCGGTGGAGCGGCCGGCGGGGTCGGTGGCCGAGCTGGTCGCGGCGCGGGCGGCGGAGCGACCCGAGGCGATCGCCGTGATCGAGGGCGAGACCACGGTCGACTACCCCGAGCTCGGCCGTCGCGCCGCGGCGGTGGCGGGGTCGCTGCGGGAGGCGGGGGTCGGCGCCGGCGACGTCGTCGCCCTGCTCGCCCGGCCGTCGGTCGACCTGGTCGTCGGCGCCCTCGGCATCGTCGGGGCGGGTGCCGCCCACCTCCTGCTCGACCCCGCCCTGCCCGCCGACCGGCTCGACGCCGTGCTGCGCGACGCGGGCGTCCGCGCCACCCTGGGCGAAGGCCTGACCCTTTCCGAGGGGCCCGCGCCGCGCGCGGGCGGCGCGGGGCTCGAGGGCGCCTGCGCGGTCCAGTACGCCGACCCGGCGGCCGCCGAGCCGCTCGGCGTCGTCGTCGGCGGCGCGGCGGTCGTCAACGTCGCCGCGGCCCTCGCGGAAGCGGTCGAGCTCGGCGCCGAGGGCGCGGCGCTGATGGTCGGGCCGAGCGTCTACCGGGCGCCGGCGATCGCCCTCTGGATGCCGTTGTTGGCGGGCACGATGGTCGTCGCCGCGCCCGCCGAGGACGACGGCGCCGCGGTGGGCGCCCTGATCGGGTCCGCCGGGGTCGACTTCCTCGCCGCGCCGCCGGGGGCCTGGGAGACGCTGATCGGGACCGGCCTCAGGCCCTCGCGCTCACTTCGGGGGCTGATCTTCGGCGAGGAGCTGCCGATCGCCGTCGTCGACGCCGCCCGGGCACGCTGCCGGGTGCTCTGGAGTGCCTACGGGCCGGCGACCGGCCCCGGGGCGTGCACGCTCGGTCGGGTCGAGGGCGAGGAGATGCCGACGGCCGGATGGCCGATCGCCAACACCCGCGCCTACGTGCTGGACCGCGACGGCCGGCCCGCCTCGGTCGGCGTCGACGGCGAGCTGCTCGTCGCCGGCGAGTCGCTCGTCGCGGGCTTCGTCGGTCGCCCCGAGCTGAGCGCCGAGACCTTCTTCGACGACCCCTTCGCCGCGGGCACCTGCTGCCGCACCGGTGACCTCGCGGCCTGGCTTCCCGACGGGCGCCTGCGGCTGCGCCCCCGCTGACCGGCGCTCAGCGCGCGCGGAAGGCGGTGCGGAGCCCGATGTGGGGCACCGGGATGTGGGGAGTGCGGTGGCGCCGTGGGGCGCCGCAGTGGGAGCCGAAGTCCTGCGTCCAGACGTGCGCCTCGCGGTGGCCTTCGAGGCCGCCGATCCGCAGGGCGATGCCGATCGAGGAGTAGCGGCCGAGCAGGTTGGCGCGGTGCTCGGGCGAGTGCAGCCAGGCGAGGAAGATCGAGCGGACGGTGGCGTAGCTGCCGGTCCCCCAGGCGATGTTCTCGCCCGCCCGCCAGCAGCGCGCCGCGAGGTAGCCGCTGCGCTGCATCCAGTAGGTGAACCGGCGGCCGCAGGCCTCGTGGCTGAAGTTGTCGCAGCGGATGATGTCGCCGGACTTCTTGCCCGCCGAGCGGTCGAGGTCGGCGGCGTCGCCGAGCCTGCCGAGGCCGTCGTGCCTGCGGGCATAGTCGGTCAGGCAGAGCATCGCCCGCTCCTGGACCGCGGGCGAATCGCCGAGGTCGGTCTGGTGCGGACAGGCCGAGGGCGGCGCGACGAGGGTGCTGAGCCGGCGGGCCTGGGCGGATCCGGCGAAGAGGACGGCGACCAGGGCGAGGAGCGCGACCGCGATCGGGAGCTTGCGAGCCATGCCCAAGGACTCGCCAGAATCCCTCCTTAATTTTCGCGCCTACCCGGTTTTTTGGACGTTTGTACGAGAAAGCCGGTGCGTCAGTGGCTGCGGGCGCCGAAATCGACCGTGTAGGTCGCCGCCGCGCCGGCGCCGCCGAAGGGGAAGCCGCGGGCGACCCCGACCCCGGCGTCGCGATAGCTCGGGTCGAGGATGTTCTCGCGATGTGGTGGGCTGTGCATCCAGTCCTCGAAGATCCTCCAGGGCGAGCCCTGGCGGCCGGACCCGCCGCCGATGTTCTCGCCGATCGTGAAGGCCCGGACCCCGTTGTCGAGATAGCCGGCGCGGGCGATGCGGCTGTCGACCGACCCGCCCGGTCCTTCGTGGGCGAAGTATCCGTGGACGACCATCGAGTCCGAGTGGCCGGTCGCCGAGTCGCGGAGCTCGGCGTTGTAGCGAAGCGGGGCGAGGCCGTAGTGGGCCCGCACCCGATTGATCAGGCAGAGCTCCGAGCTGCGCATCTGGTGCAGGGTCAGCCGCGACGGCGCCGCGGTCGAGCTTCCGCACGGCGCGGTCCGCGCCGCGCCGGCACCCGCGCTCGGGAACAACCCCGCCCCCAAACCGACCAGCGCCGTCAGGAGGGCGAGAAGGCCGCCACGAAGCCTTGCCGTCCGGAGAGCGTCTGATGATCCTTTACTCACAATTGGCGGGGCACGATACAGGGCCGACACCAGGGATTTCGTGAACAATGCGTGTAATTCCGTTGCGCCGCCTGGGACACATCCTCTCGATCGCCCTGATCACCGCCGGCCTGATCGTGATCGCCGACGTCGGCATCACGCTCGCCTACCAGGAGCCCCTCTCCTCGATCTACAGCTCGATCAGGCAGGGCGAAAAGGAAGGCCAGCTGAAGGACCTCGAATCCGAATTCCTGACCAAGGCGGACCTCCGGGCGATCGACCGCGCCAAGGAAGCCGAAGACCCACAGGTCCGCAAGCGGGCCGAAGCCGCGAACATCTTTCAGCTCGCCCAGCGCCTCGTCGACGAATCGAAGCCGGGCGACGCGCTCGGCCGGATCGAAGCGCCGGCGATGGACGGGCTGAACATGGTCTTCGTCCAGGGCACCGACGAGTCGAGCCTCGAGCTCGGCCCCGGCCACTACCCCGAAACGGCGATGCCGGGCCAGGGCAAGACGGTCGCGATCGCCGGCCACCGCACCACCTACCTCGCCCCCTTCCGCCACATCGACTCGATGAAGCCGGGCGACAAGATCACCCTGAAGATGCCCTACGGCACCTTCGTCTACAGCGTCCAGAAGACCGAAATCGTCGACCCCTCCGACGTCGGGATCATCCACGACACCGGCTACGAGCGCCTCGTCCTCAGCGCCTGCAACCCCCTCTACAGCGCCGCCCAGCGCTTCATCGTCTTCGCGCGATTGGTGAGCGAGGAAGCGAGGGGCTAAGGGGGGGCCGAGGGGCGGCCCGGGCGTCTCGTGGCGGCCCTGGCAGGCTGTGGCC
>DASZUH010000373.1:0-4297 GCA_035547715.1 Solirubrobacterales bacterium | reverse complement strand
CGTCATTCCGTACAGCTCACCGACGCCGGCCGGAACCTTTTCACTCCTCAAATTCAAGAGAGGGAGATCCCCGCCACACCGTCGTCGCTCAGAGGTGTTCCTTGACATAGGAGCGACCCTCCGGTCCCGTGCCTGGGCCGCACCTTCTTGATGCTCAATTCAAGAAGGCACAGATGACCCTTGCCCGGTGCAAGTCGTCCGCTCCCTGGCCTATGGGGGAGATGGCTGGCTCGCGGATAAAGCTCGACCCCGAGGCAGTCGAGGCGATCGCTCGCCGGGTGGTCGTGCTGCTCGAAAAGAACGGGATGCGCCGGCGGGAGCTAATCGGCGCCGCCGAGCTGGCGGACCGGCTGGGCGTCGACCGCTCCTGGGTCTACTCACACGCGATCGAGCTGGGCGCGATGAAGCTCGGGGACGGACCGCGGGCGCGGCTGCGGTTCGACCCCGAAGTGGCGGAGCGGTTCCTTCGCAGCGCGGCCGGCGCGCAGGTGACCGATCCGCCCGCCCGTTCGGTTGAGTGGGCGGATCGGTCGCGGTGGACGCGCAAGCCGGAGGTCAAGTTGCTGCCGATCGAGGGACCAGGAGGAGAAAAGAAGCCGCCCGCGGCTTAGGAGAGACATGCCGCGGAGGGCGACCGGACAGGTACTGGAACGAGAGCGCGACGGAGGCCTCGTCTTCGCCCTGCGCTTCCGCGCCTACGGCAAGCGCCGCTACGTGACGCTAGGGACGACCGCGGAGGGCTGGACCCGCGAGAAGGCGGAGGAGGAGCTGGCAAACGTCCTCGCCGACTTACGGCGGGAGATCTGGCAGCCGCGTAAAGCCAGCGACGCCAGCGGGCCGCCCGAGGAGCCGACCTTTCACGAGTTCGCCTCGGAGTGGTTCGAGACCCGACGACACGAGTTCGCGCCCCGCACCCGCGAGGACTACGAACTGACGCTGACGCGGCACCTTCTTCCCTTCTTCAAGGACCACCTGCTCAGCGAGATCACCGCGCAGGAGACCGATCGCTACAAGGCAGCCAAGGTGCGGGACCGCGAGCAGAAGCTGGTCGAGCGCCCGCTGTCGAACACGACGATCAACAAGACGCTGACGCGGCTCGGGCAGATCCTCGACGCGGCCATGCGCTACGACCTCATCCCGTTCAATCCGGTCAAGGGCCGGGTCCGAACCGACGCGGACGCGGCTGAGCGGTGACCAGGTCCAGGCCCTGTTTCAAGGTCGCGGGTAAGCACCGGGCATTGCTCGCAACTACGGTCATGGCTGGCGGCCTGCGCGTCTCCGAGCTGACGCACCTTCAGTGGAAGAACCTTGACCTGAAGGCGCGCGTCTTGCGAGTGCCGGTCTCCAAGACCGCCGCGGGCCATCGGGAGATCGCCCTTGAGCCAGAGCTGGTGCAGCTCCTACGCGAACACAAGCTCGCCGCCAAGTGGAGCGAACCCGACGACTTCATCTTCCCCGGCCGCAGCCGGAAGAAGGCGCGGGACCGCAACAGCGTCAGGACCAAGATCCTCTACCCCGCGATCAAGCGTGCCAACGAGCAGCTGGCAGCCGAAGACCGACCGCCCTTCCCGGAGAAGGTCACCTTCCACTCGCTGCGTCGGACCCACGCGGCCATCCGCGCGGAACTCGGCGAGCACGCGGCCGTGACCGCTGCGCAGATGGGCCACCGCGATCCGCGCATGACCCTCCGCGTCTACACGGACGTCACCGGCGTGAAGCCGCGTACCCGCATGGGCGGGCTGCTGGGCGAGGACGAATGGGCACCGTTTGGGCACCAGGAGGGCGACAACGGAGGCCAGCGGGGCGAGACAGCCACCGGGGACGAGCCGAAAAGTGGCTCAGATGCAGGCACGAAGAGCAACGGGAGCGACGGGACTCGAACCCGCGACCTCCGGCGTGACAGGCCGGCGCTCTAACCAGCTGAGCTACGCCCCCGAGGGATGACTCGGACGGGCCGGCGGGGGCCCGGGAAGGAAAAGCTAGCGGATCAGGGGACGGGAGCGGGTTCGGGTCGGACCAGCTCGGGGACGGCGTCGGGGGATTTGGCGAGGGCGATGTCTTCGAGGAGGGTGCGGAGGGCGGCGATCCGGTCGGCGCCGAAGGCCTCCGCCCATTCGGCTTCGAGGGTTTCGAAGGCGGCGAAACCGAGGCGCTGGGCGTCGAGGCCCTTCGTGGTGAGGCGGATCAGCTTGGCGCGTTTGTCGGTGGGGTCGGGGAAGCGCTCGATGTAGCCGAGGCGGGTGAGGTCGTCGACGATCTCCCCCACCGACTGCTTGGTCAGGCCCGCCCGGGTGGCGAGCTCGGTGAGGCGCATGCCGTCGCCGTGGACGAAGCGGAAGACGCAGCCGTGGGTCGGGCGGACATCGGTGTAGGGGGTTTCCTCGAGGAGCTTGCGGAAGTCGACGTACATCGCCTCGACCGCGAGGTCCATCAGCGCGGGCAGGGTGACGAGGGAGGGATCCCCCTTGGCGAGGGCGAGTTCCTTGGCCGCTGCGATCTTCGAATCCATGGTCGTTGTCACATATCCCGGTGCCGGCGCGTCTGCTCTTTGAGGCCGCCTCGCAGGTCGCCCGACAAATAGTCAGGTGGCCTGATAAGGTCGCCGCATCACTTGGTCAGGGAACCTTACAAGGTTTCCTTACAAATTGTAAACGACGCGAAGGAGGTCCCGGATGGCCGGGGTCCAGACCAACAGGAAGTGGTGGACGCTGGGCGCGGTCTGCGTCGCCACCTTCATGCTCTTGCTCGACATCACGGTCGTGAACACGGCGCTGCCGAAGATCCAGCAGGACCTCGGCGGCAGCTTCTCCGACCTGCAATGGGTGATCGACGCCTACGCGCTGTCGCTCGCCGCGCTCGTCCTCACCGCGGGCTCGCTCGCCGACCGGCTCGGGCGGCGGCGCGTCTTCGCCGCAGGGCTGGCGATCTTCTCGGTCGCCTCGCTGCTCTGCGCGCTCGCCCCCGACCCCACCTTCCTCAACCTGGCCCGCGGGCTGCAGGGGATCGGCGGCGCGATCATGTTCGCGGTCAGCCTCGCGCTGGTCGCCCAGGAGTTCGAGAGCGGCCCCGAGCGGGGCATGGCGATGGGCATCTACGGCGCCTCGATCGGCGTCTCGGTCGCCGTCGGCCCGCTGATCAGCGGCCTGCTCACCGATGGCCTTGGCTGGCAATCGGTCTTCCTCGTCAACGTCCCGGTCGGGATCGCGACGATCGGCGTCACCTACTGGAAGCTGCGCGAGTCGCGCGACCCGAACGCGTCGCGGATCGACTGGGGCGGGGTCGTCACCTTCTCCGCCGCGCTGCTCTTGCTCGTCTTCGCGCTCGTCCGCGGCAACGACGAGGGCTGGGGCAGCACCGAGATCGTCTCGCTGCTCACGGGCGCGGCGGTGCTGATGGCGGCGTTCGTGGCGATCGAGCGGCGCGTCGCCGAGCCGATGCTGCCGCTCGCGCTCTTCCGCCGCGGCGCCTTCACCGGCGTCCAGCTCGCCGCCTTCGCGATCTCGGCCTCGATGTTCTCGCTGTTCCTCTACCTGACCCTCTACCTGCAGGACTTCCTCGGCTACTCGGCGATCGGCGCCGGCGTGCGCTACCTGCCGATCACGGTCGGGGCCTTCGTGCTCGCACCGATCTCGGGGATGGCGCTGGCGAAAGTGCAGGCGCGCTACCTGATGGCGGTCGGCCTCGGGCTGGCGGGCGCCGGCCTGCTGCTGATGGGCGGCCTCGAGATGAGCTCCGGCTGGACCGCTCTGCTGGTCGGCTTCATCGTCGCCGGGATCGGCGTCGGCGTGCTGAACCCGGTGGTCGCCGACGTCGCCCTCAGCGTCGTGCCGAAAGAGCGCTCCGGCATGGCGGCGGGGATCAACGACACCTTCCGCCAAGTCGGCGTCGCCGTCGGCACCGCCGCCTGGGGAGCGATCTTCCTCGGCGTCGGCGCCGCGAAGACGGAGTCGCTGGCGGGCGGCGCGGTCGACCACGACCAGGCCCGCGGCCTGGTCGAAGCGGCCTCCTCGGGGGCGCTGCCGCAGGCGCTCCGCGGGGTGCCGGCAGGCGCCCGGGGCACGGTCCGCCAGGCGACCGAAGAAGAGTTCCTCCACGGCCTCAACGAGATCCTCCTGCTCGGCGGGATCCTCTGCCTCCTCGGCACCGGGCTGGCCCTTTGGCTGGTGCGCGAGCGGGAGATCGACCGCGGCGTCGAGGGCGCCGGCACCGACGCCCCGCTCGAGGCCGAGGCCGTCCCCGCCCAAGGCTGACCCTCCCGGCGCTTCCGATCTTTTCTGCCATATATGGCAGAAAAGAT
>DASZUH010000372.1:0-9236 GCA_035547715.1 Solirubrobacterales bacterium | reverse complement strand
TCCCCCGCCCGACTCATCTGCGCGTCGGCGAGCGCACGCCGCCCGCCTCGCTCCAGAAGTCGATCGCCAGTTCGTCGCCCGCCGTGGTCAGCCGCGCGACCGCGACCTCGCGCACGTCGGCGCGGTAGAGCGTCGACTCGTCGACCGGCACCTCCGCCGCCCCGTGGCGCGCCAGATCGGGCGCGACGCTCCCTATTTCTCCCCAACTTGCCACTCCCCCGACGCTACACCGGAGCGGTCCGCCTCGCCGCCGCGTAGCTTTGAGAGCGATGCGCACCGCCACCCTCTTCGACGCCGACGCCGCCTCCTACACGGGCACGATCGAGGTGCTCGGGGTGATCTTCCGCGCCGAAGACGACGGCTACGCGGTGCTCGAGGTGCAGGAGACCGGCGGTGGCGACGGCTTCGCGCTGGTCGGCCCGGTCGCCCACCTCGGCCCCGGCGACCGCGCCGAAGTGAGCGGCGAGTGGCAGACGCACTCGCGCTACGGGCGCCAACTGCGCGCGCAGGGAGCCCTGCCGCTCGACCCGACCGACCGCGAGGGGCAGATCGCCTACCTCTCCTCCCTCCGCCACATCGGCAAGCGGCGCGCCGAGAAGCTGGTCGAGGCGCACGGCGAGAACGTCCTGCAGGTGATCGCCGCCGACCCGCAGCGAACCTTCCAGGCGCTGAAGGGCGTCAGCGTCGACCAGGCCGCGGCGGCGACCGCCTCCTGGCACGAGAGCCGCGCCGTGCGCGAGCTGCACGTCCAGCTCGCGCCGCACGGGCTCGCCCACCTGGCGGCGCCGATCCACGCCCGCTACGGCGAGCGCTCGACCCAGATCCTGCACGAGGACCCGTACCGGCTGACCGAGGTCGAGGGCGTCGGCTTCGCCCGCGCCGACAAGATCGCGCTCGCCGCCGACGTGCCGCCGGAGTCCGACAAACGCGCCCAGGCGGCCGCCGTCTTCGCCCTGCGCGAGGCCGAGCAGGCGGGCAACAGCTTCCTGCCGATGGGCGAGCTCTGCGAGCGGACGGCGCGGCTGACCGGCCTCGTCGCCGACCCGGCGGTGCTGGCCGCGGCGCGCGGGCTGGTCGACGAGGACGGGCGCGTCTACCGCGAGCCGACGCTGGCAAGTGAGCGGGCGGTGGCGGCGACGCTGGCGCGCCGGCTGGCGGCGCCGGCGTTCCTCGACCACGACCCGGGCGAGAGCGATCCGGAGGACGAACTGACCGAAGAGCAGTGGGCGGCGGTGCGCGGCGCCTTCGGGGCGCGGGTCTCGGTCCTGACCGGCGGCCCCGGCGTCGGCAAGACGCGCTGCACCAAGGAGATCGTCATCGCCGCCGAAAACGCCGGGGCGAAGATCGCGCTCTGCGCGCCGACCGGCCGCGCCGCGCGCCGCCTGCAGGAAACGACCGGGCACGAGGCGCAGACGATCCACCGGATGCTCGAATGGGTCCCCGGCGGCGAGCCCGGCTTCGGCCCCGGCCGGCCGCTGCCGGTCGAACTGGTGATCGTCGACGAGTCCTCGATGCTGAACCTGCGGCTCGCCGAGGTGCTGCTCGAAGGGCTCGCCGAGACGACCCACGTCGTCTTCGTCGGCGACGCCGACCAGCTGCCGCCGATCGGGGCCGGCAAGCCGTTCGAGGACCTGATCGACTCCGGCGCGGCACCGGTCGTGCGCCTCACGCAGATCTTCCGCCAGGCGGCGAAGTCGATGATCACCACCGCCGCCCACGAGATCAACCAGGGTCGCCCGCCGCATCTCGAGCCGGGCCCGGAGCAGGAGCGCGACTTCTTCTTCATCGAGCGCCCGGCGCCCGAGCGGGCGCTCGAGACGGTGGTCGAGGTGGTCGCCGAGCGCGCGCCCGAGAGCTTCCAGGTCGACCCGATCCGCGAGGTGCAGACGCTGGCGCCGATGTACCGGGGGCCGGTCGGGATCGACGCGCTGAACGAGCGCCTCCAGGCGCGCCTGAATCCCGACGGCAAGCCGGTGCTCGGCGGCCGCTTCCGGATCGGCGACCGGCTGATCCAGACGCGCAACTCGCACGAGCTCGGATTGATGAACGGCTCGATCGTCTTCCTCCGCTCCGACTCGCCCGACGACGAACAGATCGTCGTCGACACCGACGAGGGTGGGACCCTCGTGATGCCCTACTCGGAGACCGCGACGCTGAAGCTCGCCTACGCGATCTCGGTCCACAAGGCGCAGGGCTGCGAGGTGCCGGTCGTCGTCGCCGTCTGCCACCGCTCCCACACCCGCATGCTGACCCGGCCGCTCCTCTACACGGCGATCACCCGCGCGCGGCGCGACTGCGTCCTGGTCGGCGACTCGGCGGCATTGGCCGCCGCGGTCGGCCGCGGCGAGTCGGGCGGCCGCCACTCGGGCCTGGCGCCGCGCCTGCGCGAAGCCACGTAGCGCGGGTTCTCGCCGCGACCGCCCGCGGCCGGGGAGGCGGGGCCGACTCGCGGGCCGCGGCGGCCGTCCGAGGTGCGTCCCGGGCGTCTCGTGGCGGCCCTGGCAGGTTGCCCGCTTGCCACGAGACGCCCGGGACATGGGGGTTCCGTGGGGAAGCGGGCACAGGGACGGGAGGAGGAGGTGCGGGCTCCCGTGACGGTCCCGCCCGATTCGTCACGGATCTTCATGGCTTCGGTCACCTGGACCGGCCCACGGGAGGGCGCGGTCGACCTAACTGGCGCCATGGGTGGGTTAGGTCGACCGCGTAGTCGGGAAGGCCGAGGAGGACGGGACGGACCGTGACGTTCCGGGCGTCTTCGTGACGGCATCCGCACCTCCGGGCCTTCCCGGGCCGGCGGTCGGGGTCCGAGGCCTCTCCGGTCGTCGCTTGTTCGGGCATGCCGAACAAACGACGACCGGAGGACGGGCCGCCTTCGACCGACGGGCGGGTTCGTCACCGGTTCCTCATGCCTTCGGTCACCTTCGCCCCGGGTCGGGAGGGGTGCGACCTATGAGGAAGGCGGGACGGACTGTGACGTTCCATGGGCCTTCGTCACGGACCCTGCGCCTACGTGACCGACCATGCGCTCCTTCCCTGCGACACGCGCACGTACCCCGGCACAGGTCACGAACCCTCCTCACTCCCACGGAGCCGCCCGGCAACAGCTCCGAGACTCAGGCGGCCTCGGAGCTGAACACCGGCTCGGCCTCAGCCGCTTCGACCGCGGCGGCTTCGCTCGCGGCCGGGCCGGAGCGGAGCACCATCAGGGCGATCCCGATCGCGACGACCAGCAGGGCGGCGCCGACCACGAAGGCCAGCTGGTAGCCGCTGGTCAGGGCCTGGTGGACGCCCGCGCCGCTGCCTTCCAGGTTGGTGGTGCGGTTGGTCGAGAGGGTCGCCAGGACGGCGAGGCCGATCGCGGCGCCGACCTGTAGCGTCGTGTTGACCAGGCCCGAGGCGAGCCCCGCCTCCTCCGGTTTCACGCCGGACATCGCCAGCGTCATCACCGCGGGGAAGGAGAGCCCGGCGCCGATGCCGACGAGGACCATGCCGGGAAGCACTTCGGTCCAGTAGCTGCCGTCGGCGCTGATCTGGGTGAACAGCGCGAGGCCGGCGCCGACCGCGACCAGCCCCGGGACCAGGGTGGCCTTGGCGCCGAAGCGCATGTTCAGTTTCGCCGAGAACCCGAGCGAGAGCGTGCCGATGATGGCGGTCACCGGCAGGAAGGCGACGCCGACCTCGAGCGAGTCGAAGCCGAGCACTTTCTGCAGGTACAGCGCACCGAGGAAGAACATCCCGTACATCCCGGCGATCATCAGCGCCTGGATCGCGTTGGCGCCGGAGAGGTTCCGCGAGCGGAAGATCCGCAGCGGCACCAGCGGCTGGGCGGCGCGACCCTCGCGGATCACGAAGCCGACGAGCAGGGCCACGGCGGCCGCGCCGAAGCCGAGCGTGTGGGCGGAGCCCCAGCCGTAGTCGGAAGCCTCGACGATGGCGTAGACGCCGATCATCAGCGCGGCGACGATCAGGCCCGCGCCTGGCAGGTCGGCCCCTTCGGAGAAGCCCATGCCCTTGTCGCGCTGCAGGTAGCGCAGCGTGAGGACACCGGTGACGACCGCGATTGGCAGGTTGACGATGAAGATCCAGTGCCAGTTGATGGCCTGGGTGATGGCGCCGCCGGCGAGGAGGCCGACAGACCCACCTGCCGAGGCGACGAAGGAGTACACGCCGATCGCCTTTGCCTGCTCCCCGGGCTCGGGGAACATGGTGACGATCATGCCCAGGATCACCGCCGAGGTGAGCGCCCCGCCGACGCCCTGGATGAAGCGGGCGACGACCAGCACGGTCTGGCTGTCGGCCAGGCCGCAGGCGAGCGACGCCCCGGTGAACAGGACGAGTCCGCCGAGGAAGACGTCACGGCGTCCGAGCAGGTCGCCGAGCCGCCCCGCCAACAGCAGCAGGCCGCCGAAGGTGATCAGGTAGGCGTTGATGACCCAGGCGAGGCTCGACTGCGAGAAGCCGAGGTCGGCCTGGATCTTGGGAAGGGCGACGTTCACGATCGTCGCGTCGAGGACGATCATGAGCATGCCCACGCAGAGGATCACGAGGGCGATCCAGCGCGAGCGGTCGGAGGTGGACGAGGATCGAGCTATGTTGTCGTTGGTAGGTGACATGGGATCGTCACCGTATCAGGGACTATCCATGATGCAAGTATCGTCCCGTTAAAATGTGCGTCGAGCCATGAATCCGGCCACGAAAACCCCCCAGACGACGGGCACGATGGGACTGCTGTCGCAGCTCAACCGCGTCGTCTACCGGCGCGCCACCGAGGACGTCCTCGGGATGAAGCTGAAGCAGTTGATCACGCTCGAACTCCTCGCCAACAAGGAGGGGTGCCTGCAGCAGGAGCTCGGGGCGACGCTGATGATCGACCCGAACAACTGCGTGCTGCTGCTCAACGACCTCGACCGGCGCGGCTACGTCGAACGCCGGCGCGACCCGCGCGACCGCCGTCGCCACATCGTCGTCATCACCCCCGCCGGCCTGAAGGCCCTGGGCAAGGCGGAGGAGAAACTCGAGGCGCTCGAGGGCGAGGTCCTCGCCAACCTCGACGATCCCGAACGCGAGCAGCTCCGCGACCTCCTCGCCCACGCGATGGAGGGCCAGGACGGCTCGGTCGACGTCAGCTGCCTCGAGGAATAGGCGCAGGTCCGGCCGCGGCGGCCGTCCGAGATGCGTCCCGGGCGTCTCGTGGCGGCCCCGGCAGGTTGCCCGCTTGCCACGAGACGCCCGGGACGTGAGGGTTCCGTGGGGAAGCGGGCACAGGGACGGGAGGATGTGCGGGCATCCGTCACGGTTCTGCCCGGAACGTCACGGGTCCACATCGGGCGAAGGGACGTCCGTGCACTTGGGCCCCCCATGGGCGGTAAAAGTGCACGGACGTCGTGGCGGTGATGAGGAGGTGAGAAGGGACCGTGACGTCCCCCGGACCTTCGTCACGGGACCCGCGCCGCCGACCGAGGGGCGGGGCCGCAGGAAGGCGTCACAGGGACGGGCCACCCCGCCCCTAATCGACCGAGCCGAAGCCGACGTGGTGCTCGCCTGAGGCGATGCGCAGGAAGGCGACCTTGCCGAGGTAGAGCGCGATCACGCCGTCCTCGGTGTGAAGGTCGTACCAGCCGCCCTTCTCGAGCTGCTTACGAAGGTCGTTGAGGTCGTCCTCGGCGAGGCGGGCCTGGATCACCTGGCCCCCTTCGAAGCCGATCTCGACTCGCTGTGCGTCTGCCATCAGTGCCCTTTCGCTGGTTCGACGATCTCGGTGAGGACCCCGCCGGTCGAGCGGGGATGAAGGAAGGCGACGCGGCTCTCGCGGATGCCGACCCTGGGGGCGTCGTCGATCAGCTCGATGCCGGCGGCGGCGAGGCGCGGCAGCTCGGCGTCGATGTCGTCGACCGCGTAGGCGACGTGGTGGAGGCCCTTCCCGCCCCGGGCGAGGAATTTGCCGACCGCGGTGTCGGGGCCGAGCGGCGCCAGCAGCTCGACGTGGCCGTCACCGACGTCCAGCAGCACCGCCTCGACGCCCTGCGACTCGACCGTCTCGCGGTGGACGAGCTCCATCTCGAAGCTGGTCTCGTAGAGGGCGATCGCGGCCTCGAGGTCCTCGACGGCGACGCCTATGTGGTCGATGCGACCGAACACGCGGCGGAGTCTATGGGGCGGGCTCGGCCCGCAGGATCTCGGCCATCGCCGCCAGGCTGACCTCGAGCTGCTCGGGGCTCGGCTCCTTGGTCGCCAGCAGGCGCTGGATCTCGCGGCCCGGCGTGTGGAAGGCCTCGGCGAGCGGCTCGCCGTGGTGGCGGTCCGACCAGGCGAAGGCCTCGACCGCGAGCGAGGCGCCGGCCAGGCCGGTCAGCGTGCGGGCGAGGTTGCTCGGCTCCTTGACGAAGCGCTCGAGCAGGATCGTCCCGGCGGCGGAGAACAGCATCATCGGGACGATCAGGTTGGAGCCGCAGCGGTCGTGCTCTTTGGGGACCGAGGCGACGTCGTCGATCCCCTGCTCGTAGGCGGCGATCGCCTTGTGCTCGGCGCCGTGGTAGGCGGCGAGGTCGCGGTCGGTGAGCGCGATCACCGCGGGGACGACGCCGATCGCCTGGATCAGGCCCTCGCGGGCGGCGGTGGCGGGGCGGTTGCGCCGCAGCAGGCCGGAGAGCGCCAGCGTCGTGCCGGTGGCGACCAGGACGCGTTTGTCCTCGAACGGCATGCGCGCACCGGGCATACGTTTGCGCACCAGCGGCAGGACGAGCATCGCCTCGGCCAGTTTGACCGGGCCGCGCAGGCCGGGGACCTTGGCGACGAGGCCGGGGACGAGCTCCGGCTTGCGTTCGGAGGCGACTTCGATCGAGCCGTCGGGGCGACGGACCGCGGCGGCCCAGTGGGTCGGGCCGTGGACGAGCAGCCCGTTGCGCAGCGCCATGCCGCCCAGCCGCAGCTTCTTGGCTTTCGCTTTGGCCTCGCCCGCCGCCATGCGCAGACGATACGAGATGCGAGGAGGCGGCCGGGGGCGCCGTGGCGGGCGCGCAAACCGAGAGGGCGCCGAGTCAAGGGTCCCGGCGCCCTCTCCCCCTGTTCTTATCCCGGCCGGAAGCCCCCAGTCCGAGCCCCCGGCCGGTGTTGCGGCTCTCCCTGGCTTAGCTTGGAAAGCCGCATATAGAAAACCCGGTGCGCGCGGGAAGTTGCGCCGCGCTCAGGACCTGCCGAGGCGCCTGCGCAGCTCGGTGAGGCGCTCGCCGAAGGCTTTCTCGCGGCCGTTGCCCGTCGGCTCGTAGAAATCGCGACCGGCGAGGGCGTCGGGGAGGTACTGCTGGGGCGCGACGTTGCCCGGATGGTCGTGGGCGTACATGTAGCCCGCGCCGCGGCCGAGCTCCTTGGCACCGGGATAGTGGGCGTCGCGGAGGTGGTCGGGCGGGGTCTGGGCGCCGTGCGCGCGGACCTCGGCGCGGGCGGCGCCGATCGCCGTCGTCGCCGCGTTCGACTTCGGCGCCAGCGCCAGGTAGATCGCCGCCTGGCTGAGGTTCAGCGCGCACTCGGGCAGGCCGACGCGGTCGACCGCGCGGGCGGCGGCATCGGCGACGAGCAGCGCCATCGGGTCGGCGTTGCCGATGTCCTCGGAGGCGAGGATGACCATCCGGCGGGCGATGAAACGGGGGTCCTCGCCGCCCTCCAGCATCACCGCCAGGTAGTAGAGCGAGGCGTCGACGTCGGAGCCGCGGGTCGACTTGATCCAGGCCGAGATGAAGTCGTAGTGGCGATCGCCCTGGCGGTCGTAGTCGATCGCGCGGCGCTGCAGGGCGTCCTCGATCGCGGCCACGTCGACCTCCTTGCCGGCGGCGCGCCCGGTCGCGCGCTCGAGGGCCGACAGCGCCACGCGGGCGTCGCCGCCGGAGCGCTCGGCGAGCATCGCCAGCGCCTCGTCGGTGACCGGCGGCGGGTCGGCGACGCCGCGCTCGGGATCGGCGAGGGCGCGGCGCAGCAGCTCTTCGACCTCGGCGGCGGAGAGCGGCTCGAGCTCGTAGACCTGGCTGCGGGAAAGCAGGGCGCCGTTGACCTCGAAGTAGGGGTTCTCGGTGGTCGCGCCGATCAGGGTCAGCAGGCCTTCCTCGACCGCGGGCAGGAGCGCATCCTGCTGGGCCTTGTTGAAGCGGTGGATCTCGTCGAGGAAGAGCACCGTCGAGCGGCCGGCCCGGCGGCGCTCGCGCGCCCGTTCGATCACCCCGCGGATCTCGGCTTTGCCCGCGTTGACCGCGGACTCCTCCTCGAAGGCCCCGTCGGCCATCCGCGCCGCGATCCGCGCCAACGTCGTCTTCCCCGCGCCGGGCGGCCCGTAGAGGATCGCCGAGTGGGGCCGCCCCGATTCGATCGCCGCCCGCAGCGCCGACCCGGCGCCGACGATGTGCTCCTGCCCGACCACCTCGTCGAGCGTCCGCGGCCGCATCCGCACCGCCAGCGGCGCGTTCGGCGGGACCTCTTCCGGCGCTTCCGCCCCCGCGGCGTCGCCGGTGTCGAAGAGCTGGTCGCTCATCGCACCAGTATGAGCGCAGCGCCAGGAGTACCTCCGACCCCCGTTCGGAATTCGCTCTTTCTCCACATTTGGGGCCGGCGCGATGGACATGTCGGGCCAAGGGTCGGGCGGGCCGGGACCCTCCCCCCGGGATGTACGGTTGAACGATGGAGAGCGCCATGCAGGGTGGTATTTCCGTGAAGGGCCTGGAGTCGCGGAGCCCGACCACGGGGGCGGTCCTCGGGGCGGTGCCGACGATCGCCCCGGCCGAGGTGCAGGGCGTGGTCGACGAGGTGGCGCGGATCCAGCCCGCCTGGGCGCAGTTGCGGCCGAAGGACCGGGCGCGGTACATGCTGCGCACCGCCGACGCGCTGCTCGACGAGCTCGACGAGATCGCCGAGCTCCTGGTCCGCGAGCAGGGCAAGCCGCGGGTCGAGGCCTACACGATGGAGCTGCTGCCGACGGTCGACGCCCTGCACTGGGTCGCCAAGGCCGGGCCGAAGATCCTCGCCGACGAGAAGGTGCGGATGACGCAGGCCTTCACGCTCTCCAAGAGCGGGCACTTCTCGTATGAGCCGATCGGCGTGGTCGGGGTGATCGCGCCCTGGAACTACCCCTGGTCGATCCCCTTCGGCGAGGTGGCGATCGCGCTGATGGCGGGCAACGGCGTGGTGCTGAAGCCGGCCTCGCTGACGCCGCTCCTGGGCGAGAAGATCCGGGCGATCTTCGAGCGCGGCGG
>DASZUH010000371.1:0-1634 GCA_035547715.1 Solirubrobacterales bacterium | reverse complement strand
GGGAAGATCGGCTCGGGGATCTGAGCGGACGCACGCGGTTCGGCATGCTTAAGGGATGAGCGATCCAACCGACGCGCCGCGGCGCCCCGACGTCCCCCTCTCGATCCTCGACCTCGCCGCGGTCGGGCCGGACGAGACGATCGCCGAGAGCTTCGCCGGCTCGGTCCGCCTCGCCCAGGCGGCGGAGCGACTCGGCTACCGGCGCATCTGGTACGCCGAGCACCACAACATCCGCTCGATCGCCAGCTCGGCGACCGCGGTGCTGATCGCCCACATCGGCGCCCACACGGAGAAGATCCGCCTCGGCGCCGGCGGCATCATGCTGCCGAACCACTCGCCGCTGGTCATCGCCGAGCAGTTCGGCACGCTGGAGACGCTGCATCCGGGGCGGATCGACCTCGGCCTCGGCCGCGCCCCCGGCTCCGACACGGCCGCGATGCGCGCCCTGCGCCGCGACGAGTTCTCGAGCGAACGCTTCCCCCAGGACGTGCAGGAGTTGCAGGGCCTGCTCTCCGACAACAGCCCGATCTCCGGCGTCATCGCGATCCCCGGCAAAGGGACCCACGTGCCGCTCTACATCCTCGGCAGCTCGCTCTTCGGCGCCCAGCTGGCCGCGGTGCTGGGCCTCCCCTACGCCTTCGCCTCGCACTTCGCGCCGCACTCGCTCTTCGACGCGCTCAAGATCTACCGTGACAACTTCAAACCCTCCGAGCAGCTGGCCGAGCCCTACACGATGGCCGGGGTCGGCGTGATCGCCGCCGCCGCCGAGGCCGACGCCGACGCGCAGCTGCAGGTCACCCGCCGGATGCGCGTCAAGAGCCTGTTCAAGTCGGCTTCGGGCGGCAGCTTGACCGAGGCGGAAGTCGACCAGATCATGGACTCCCCGCGGGCGCGTGCGGTCGACGAGATGCTCGCCTACTCGGCCGTCGGCACCGGCCCCGAAGCGGCCGCCTACCTGGCCGACTTCCAGGCGAAGACCGGCGTCGACGAGCTGATCACGGTCCACTACGCCGACTCGGTCGACAACCGCGTGAAGTCGGTCGAGCTGCTGGCCGAGGCGGCGGGCCTGAGCGAGGCCGCGGAGGCCGCCGCGGCCTGAGGCGCCGGCGGCCGGGCCCGTGCTTCGCGGGCGCGGCGGCCGTCCGAGGTGCGTCCCGGGCGTCTCGTGGCGCCCCTGGCCGGTTGGGGCCGCCACGAGACGCCCGGGACGTGGGGGTCCGTGGGAAGGGGTCACAGGGACGGGAGGAGGTGCGGGCTCCCGTGACGGTTCCGCCCGATTCGTCACAGTTCCGCCCGGTTCGTCACGGGTCCTCATGTGTTCGGGCACCTGGATCCGGGTCCCGAGGCCTCCGTTCGCTGTTTGTACCCCTATGCGGTACAAGCAGCGAACGGAGGTCCCGGACGTATGGGGAGACGGGACGGACCGTGACGTTCCGGGCATCTTCGTGACGACAACCGCACCTCCGGGCCTTCCGGGCCAGCGGTCGGGGTCGGAGGCCCCTCCGACACGCCGCCTTCGACCGACGGGCGGTCCGTCACGGTTCGGCCCGGGTCGTCACAGTTCCGCCCGGTTCGTCACGGGTCCTCATGTGTTCGGGCACCTGGATCCGGGTCCCGAGGCCTCCGTTCGCTGT